>MGMG01000082.1 GCA_001796355.1 Chloroflexi bacterium GWB2_54_36
AAGGAACCCGTGAAATTTCCTATTTCCCGATCCGACAAGCGGATGACTGGGCGACATTGAAACCGCTAGAACCCAAATCCGGCAGCCTGGGCAGTCAGCTCGAATGCCTGAGGCTGCTCACCCGCGAGTTTTCTCCTCGAATTCCGGTTGCTCAAACCATATTCAGTCCCTTGTCGCAGGCCAAAAACCTGGTGGGCAAAGAAAACTTGCTTTATCACCTGCGTGCTCACCCGGATGAATTGCATTTCGCAATGAAGACAATCACCCAAACCACCATTGACTTCATCCAGGAATGCAAACTGACCGGCATCGACGGCATTTTCTATGCAGTGCAGCATGCCAACTACGGGCTGCTTTCAACGGATGAATTTATCACTTTTGGCAAAGCCTATGACATGCAAATTCTGACGGTAGTTCAGGATTTGTGGCTCAACATCGGGCATGTCCACGGCGACCGCATTATGTTTGACCAGGTCGTTGATTACCCGCTGCAAATCTTGAACTGGCATGATCGGCACACCCCGCCTTCTTTAGCAGAAGGTTTGCAAAGATTCAACGGCGCTGTTTGCGGCGGCTTGCGCCAGTGGGAAACTTTAGTGCTTGGCGACCCAGGTATGGTCACATCGGAAGCCCTGGACGCCATTCGACAAACAAACGGCAGCCGGCTTATCCTGGGTACCGGCTGCGTGGTTCCCGTGACCGCGCCAGCCGGTAACATTGCCGCTGCCAGACGGGCAGTCAACCAGCCTTAATCTTGAATTTCGGAGCGTAGAGTGGCAAACCCTCGCATCATCGCCGGTAAAGCTCGCGGCATCCGCCTGAATGGTGTACCCGGCGATATCACTCGCCCGATCACCGACCGGGTAAAAGAAGCGTTGTACAACATTATCGGCCCCGACATCGTGGACGCTTCCATGCTGGACTTGTTCGCCGGGACGGGCTCGGTGGGGCTGGAAGCGCTTAGCCGTGGAGCGCGTTACGTGCGTTTCAATGACTTGCACCGCCAGGCAATCGCCACCATTAAGGCCAATATCACCGTTACCCGGCTTGAAACCGGAGCTGAGGTCATCCAGCGCGATGCGCTGGATATCCTTAAGAAACAGCCGGATTACCGTTTCGACTATATTTACATTGCTCCGCCGCAATACAAGCAGATTTGGATTACTGCGCTCCAGGCACTCGATCAAAACCCTGGCTGGCTTTCTGATGAATCCTGGGTGATCGTTCAGATCGATCCGGTCGAAATGGAACCTGTAGCACTGCTGCACCTGGTCGAATTTGACCAGCGGCGCTATGGCAGCACCCTATTAATTTTCTATGAACTGGCTGCCCCGTAGTCGAACTCGGGGGCAAAGACAATATGCAGTTTTTGCCCTTCATCGTAATAGTAGCGCGCAGCAAAAGGAGCATCCTCCGGCTGCATATGGGTAATTTTTGGGATCAGTACGCGTAAATCTTCAACCAGCGGATACTTTTCCAAATCCACCACCGGCACCCATTCGGTCTCGCCCTCGTCCGAATGCACTTTTGCCGGCGCTGGGGCATCGCCGCGAAAGACGAAAAGTCCAATTCCGCTGTCAGGCTCTGCATCGACCATCACCGTACCGCAAAGATGGATTTGCGGGATAGCCAGACTGGCTTCCTCCAGCAATTCGCGGCGGGCAGCACTGAGGATGTCCTCGCCGCGTTCCACATGCCCGCCTATGCCGTTGTAATAGTTGGCCCACAGTCGTTTCGTTGGCGCGCCTTTGATCAGCAGGACAGCATCCTGGTGAAAAATAAAGATCAAAACGCGCGGGATAACCCGGTAGCGGTTTAACCCGGCGCCTTGTTCTTCAACCGGCATGCTGTCCTCCCAACACTCCATGGGGTGGCATCCACCCCGAACCTGGTCTAGCAATCATGCAGGGATAACGCTTCACACCAACCCCTGTTAATCTGAAAGCCGACCCAGACTAGCTCAAGAACATGGGCACGCCCATGAAATCGCGAATCTTGGGCTTGTAATGCTCGATGTCATAAAACGCGGGTACGTCGACGCGCTTGTGACCCGCCAGAACCATTTCGACCGGCACGGTAGTGTACTTACCGCCATGCAGCGCAACCATTTTGCCCGTCTCCCGGCGCTTGATCAATTGTACAGCCAGCGTACCATACGACATGGCGACCATCCGGTCGAGCGAATCTGGAGCGCCAGAGCGCATCAGGTATCCCAACTGCTGGTACATGGTGTTGCTGCCGGTACGGCGTTTGATTTCTTCAGCAACCTGTTCGCCAATTCCACCCAGTTTGCGATGACCATAGGCGTCAGCTTCGCCAGTTTCCACCACATCCCCGCCTTCCATAATTGCTCCTTCGGATATGGTCATAATGGCGTAATTCGAGGGGTTACGACGCTTATCTGAGACCAGTATGTCGGTTAATTTCTGAATATCAAACGGAACTTCCGAAATAATTGCGCGGTCAACGTACGCCAGGTGCGCGGTGATCAGACTAGTCTCGCCGGAATTGCGGCCGAATAATTCCACAACCCCGATGCGTTCGTGCGATCCGACTGAGGTGCGCATGTTGGTAATAAACTCAACGCTGCGGGTGACAGCAGTGGAAAACCCGATGCAGTAATCGGTGCCAAAAACGTCGTTGTCCATTGTTTTTGGACAGGCAACAACCGGGAAGCCTTCTTTATGTAAGCGGACAGCGAAACTTAGTGTGTCGTCCCCGCCAATCGGGACCAGGGTGTCAATCCCCAGATTTCCCAACAGATTAAGCACATAATCGGTGTAATCGATTTTGTCCTCTTTTTTCAGCGGTTTTCCCCACTTTGAATTTTTCAAGAAATCAGGAACGTCATCCGGTGATACTTTTTGCGGGTTGGTTCGCGATGTATGCAGGAAGGTACCGCCGGTGCGGTCGATTGTGCGCACGTCATCTTCATGCAATTCGCGAATGTAGTAATCGCGCGTGGAGGGTTCGTCCGCGTTGTAGTGCAGCAACCCGGCCCAGCCCCTGCGAATTCCGATCACCCGGTAACCGTTTTCGAGCGCGTTCATTACGACCGCCTTGATGCATGGGTTCAAACCCGGAACATCGCCGCCGCCCGTCAAGATTCCGATCGTCGTCATAAAACCTCCAAATTATTGCCAGGATTAAAGCCTGCCGGTCGATTCTACCGGTATCTGGAATGTGATCCGTGTTCCCTGTCCTGGAGATGTATCCGTTTCCAGCGAGCCCCCGAGCATTTCGACACGATCGCGGATCAATTTCAAACCAAGCACAGGCTTATTTTCTAGTTCGGCTGGATTAAATCCCTTGCCGTTATCCGCCACATTGATTCGCACAAAATTATCTTCGATGGCCATTTGCACCGTAATATTCGGCTTGACGGTTAATTCACTGTTGTGGCGCACAACATTTCCCATTAATTCCTGCACAGCCCTAAAAATCAAAACCTCGACATAAGAAGCCAGCTTTTTATCGCCGCCCTTGATCTCAATTTTGGCTTCAAATCCAGTTTCAGCCTTGAAGGTCTCGACATACCTTTTCAGGGTTGCAGTCAAACCCAGATCATCCAGCATCATCGGTCGTAAATCAGTGATAAACAACCGGACACGTTGAAAGGTGCTCATGGCGGACGTTTTCAGGTTATCCAGCTCCTGCTTGGCCCGGGAAGGGTCGATCTCGAGCAGTCGGGCAGCGATTTCAGCCTGAACGATAAAATTGGATAATGCCTGGGCAGGACCATCGTGCATTTGGCGCGAAAGCCGCTGTCGTTCGGATTCCTGGGCAATAATCAATTGCTCCAGAATAGCGGTCCGATCCGCCTGATCCCCCGGCGGCTGATCGGGTTGGTAACCTTCTTCCATCAGCAGTTTAGTCTTTTCCAACAATTTTAAATAACGTGCATGGGCAGCCTGGTCATTCTGTAGCTTTTCGATCTGGCCGCGCATGACCAGCAAGCGCTGCTGAACGTCCAGTGCATTGTTATACACAGCTTGGATATCTTCACGCGGCGCAGTCTCCAATTGAGCCTGCAACTGTTGCAGTTGGGTATTTGCAGCAGCGCTGCGCTGGGTTAACTTTTCGTATTCGGTTTTGCTCTGTTCCAGCATCAAAGTGACTTCATGCAGCGATTCGCGCGTATGCTCGTAATCCAACAACGCCTGCTGTTTGAAATCTTCCCACGAACCGCTCGGTAGTTCTCTGACATCCATGCTGGAATCTCCCTCGCTGAGATTATTAGGTCTGGCGCTTACACCATGACCGGTGGAAAAAATCCGGTTAAGTATAGCATAACCTGCTACTTCGGTACCCAGCGGTAAATCGTCATCTGCTCACCGCCGGCAGCAGAAGAAAATTTCCCATCAGATTGGTATACAACCTCAAGGCCAGCGGTCAAACCAGGGTACCAATCCGGAAAGGTCATTAAATAAGCTGCCTTTCGCTGGTCGAGAAATAGGCCAAGTTTTGCTTCGTCACGAATAAACGGGATTACTTCAGGCGTGACCAGCCCCGCCAGGTCGATGATCCGGCGCTGGGTGAAATACCCGACAGCGCCGATATCATGGACGGCAATCAAGTCATCCGCCGCAGTATGGGTATTGAGCCACTTGGCCGCTGCCACTATTTCGCTATTGATAATCGCCACGTCCCGGGCATAACTGCTGCCCCCCATGACCAAAAAGGCTGCCAGAACAATGGCAGCCGCTCCTGCCCATGCTCGCCCGATCACCCGGCCCAGATACCCTGTGCTTTTCCCGAATTCCAAACCTTCCACGCTGCCCACCAGACCGATCAACAAAAAAACGGGCATAGCTGGGATGAGATAGCGCCCATGCTGGTAAGTAACCGGCAGGCGCAGCGCGTACACCAGCGAATACCCCAGCCACCAGAGGATGGCTGCCAACCAATAGATATTGCAGGTACGGATGCTTCGGTAGCTTTTGTAAAGAAAGCCGGGCAACAGTAAAATGCCCACACCAACCAGCGGCAATGTAACAATTTTCCAATATCGAATCAAAATCGATATTTCTCGCATCGATGCGTATTCGGTTTGCTTGGCATAAAAAGTATTCGGCCAGACCTGCCCGGAAAGCAGGTAGTTGAAGATCAGATACGCTGCCAAGGGCAGCGTTGCCGCAGCCAGACTGCCGCCGATTTCCTTCAGCCGGAAATTCCAGTTTGATTTCTGAAAGATAATTATAAAGACTAGCGGTCCTAGTAAAGTAAGCATGTCCGGTCGCACCCAGACCCCAATCCCGATCATTAACCCGGCTAGTCTATATCCGTGCAGGTTATTCGTATTATGAAATATATAAAAAACCGCCAGAATCAAAGCGGCAAATAGCAGGGTTTCCATGCCCGATGCCCCGGCCCAGACCAGGTGCCATTCCAAAACTATCAAAACCCCGGCAGGCGGAAAGTTGGATTTATAGGTTGGAAAGGATCGCCGAAAAATCAACTCCGCAAAACAGGCCAGCGCCCACAACCACACAGCACCCATTAAATAAGTCAAACCAAATGGTGTGTCTTCTGTGACCAGGTGAAAAAGCGCAAGAATAACTGTCCAGAACGGTGAGGTAGAACCTGCGGAAGTGATCCCCGGGACAAACGACCATTCCCCCAGGTCGGCCAGATTGCGCGCATAAGTCTGATGGATCCAGGCGTCATCCAGCGGAAAGCCAATGGATTGCATTCGGCCGGCAAGCCATACATATCCACCGACAGCCAACAGCGCAAGGCCCAGGTTTATCCAAACCCATACCGGCGGTTGCCGCTTTTTTACTTTCTGCATGCTCGGATAAATACTCATTGGCAATGAAAGCAAAATATACGCATATTTTTTAGGTCGCCAAGGTAATGCAGGCTGTCGCTATCGACCGGATTTTCGTAAAGGTCAGATAAGTTCTCCTGCCCAGGTCCCAGGACAAGGATCTCCACTTTGTAATAATCGGCTGCCGCAATCGTTTGTTCGATCCCTCCGCCAGGAATCACAATCGACGATCGGCCCGTTGCCAGGTAGAAACCAGGCGGATTGTTGACCATTACTAAAGCTTGTGGGGGGACATCAAATGCTTGTAATCCCTGCCCGACTTCTTTGTCAAGCTGATAACTATAACCCCAGTTCCGCGAAGGGCTGCCATCGCCATACACTTTATCCAGGTAAAACCAGCCAGTCAGCACAGCAGATATGACAACTAGCAGCCCGGCAAAAACCGGCATGGCGCGTTCCGGTTGCCATCCGCGGTAGCGCTGTCCCCAGGCAACAAATCGCTCCAATCCAGCCGGGACTGCCCCCCACAGAAGAACCTGAAACGCGGATGCCGAATGCAGCCAACCACCGCGCGACCCGGCAAACGGAAATGCCAAAGTCATGAGAGTTAGCGTACCCAGCCACATCAGGCCTGCAAATTGAATTCCACGCCGCTGCTTTCGTTGCCAAACACCGGCAATCATCAACGGCAGTGAAATTACCAGCCCCTGCACTGCGACCAGATTTTTTAAATTCAGCAGCAGGGCATTCCAGCGCGCGATCAGATGAGCGCCCAGGCCGGCTGACCACCAGGCGGAAAAAGTCAGTTCGGTGGCCGGAAAGGTAAAAGTCTGGTTGTAGTCAGTGATCCATAATGTCCGGCCGTTGCCAGCCGGCATCAGGGTTCCAAACAGTTCCAGGTTACGCGCGTACCAGGCGCCCATCACCAACAGATAACCCGCAATAAATAGCGTAAGGCTAATTATGGCTACACGCAATTTTTGTGTTGGTTGGGATGCTTTTGCCGCCCAAACCATCCAGAATAATCCCCCGGCCGCCCAGATAATGCCGTCTGCCCGGGTCAAGTGCATCAGACCAACCAGAATTCCCAACAATCCAGCCCGGAGGAACCACTTCTTTACGGAGATAGTCCCCCATTCTCCCGCCAAAATGACCGACCAAACCAGTCCACCCAGCACCAGATAAAGCACGAACGTTTCAGGAATGGACGCATAGGCGATATAGACCCCGGAAAACACGCCAAGCAATCCTGCCAGCCAGGTAAAACGCTTATCCTTTAGAAAAAAGAGGGATAAATTCGCGCTAAGAACGGGCAGCAACCCGGAAAGCAGAATGAACGGCAGACGTGCAGCCCACAGGCTGTCTGACCCGAATAACTTCATGCCAAAGGCGGCCACTACCGATGCCAGCGGCATCCAGTACAAATGCGATGGATGCGGCAGCCCTGCCGGATCATCCAAATAATTCCATAAAAAAGGTTCGTTAAACCCCCTACCCTCCGCAATGCCTTGTCCACCGGCGAAGTAATACTCGGCATCCATATAACCCGGCACGGATTGGCCAAGCGCTGCCAATGCCGATAGCCCGGCTCCCAATATATAGAGAATAATAATCAGCCGTTTATTCATCCGCTGGTAATTTCATCGCTGGTAGGTATAGATCTCAAGATCGCCAAATGCCTCGTGCCCGCTCAGATTAAACGCATCACCTAATTGCGCCATCACCGGGTGTTCGCCTGCTCCCATATCTCGATACTCCTCTATGGCGCGAGAAAAAACCACAAACCGGACCGTTTCTTTGCCGCTGACCGCCTGTGCCAGGCTTTCGGCCGGAAAAAGTTGCATCGCAGTTTGGGATGCCAAGGCATAGGTATCGTTGTGCGAGCCGGGTTCATCCGCCAGAAATTCCTGGGGTAATTCAGGATCGTAATAATGGCTCGGGAAGTAGCTCAACTTATTATCGTGCAGAATCAAATCCCCGGCAGCCGTAGTATTTCGCAGGTATTCCGTGGCTGCCTTAAATTGCGAACGGGGAAACTCGGAAAAGGAGTAATAGGCCGGCAACGAAATCAATGCTGCGCCGATAAACGCCGCCGCCAGAAACGGGCCGATGAATTTTTTCCAGCGCAGGGCGATCATCCAGCCGCCAAGAATAGCATACGCCAGCATAGACAGAATAAGTCCGCGCGGCACGAAAATCGGTCTCATGGCGTACGACGCCATGAACAATAAGATTGGTAAGCCAAGCGCCAGTAAGCTCAACAAGCCCACCCCGGGAGTCTTGCGCTGTCTCCACAATTCAATCGCGACCAATACCGTGCACCAGGCGCTTAAGAGCACACCGGCGACCAGGACTGCGCCTTCCAGCGGTAGAAATAGATGCGCCTGCAGGATTGCCTGCATTACCTCGACTAACCCGGGCCTCGGTGTCCAGAAAGCGGTTTGAATTTTGTCGATTTGACCTGGAATCATAACCAGCCAGGGCGCTGCCAGCGCCAATATCACCACTTGAACGCCAACCAGCTTGAGCACCCCCTTCCAGGCGTGCTTAAGCAGCAGGTAAAAGTCTGGCAAAATTAACCCGAAAATTGCCAGGTTATGACTGTACATGGCCATGGTTCCGGTGAAAACCAGGCCAACCCAAAACCAGCCCGCCTTATTCCCCGCGCCCAACTGTTGCAGCCTGACAAAGAACCATAAATAGCTGACCTGCGCCAGCCCTAAAAGCGTGTACATGCGGAGTTCCTGAGCGTGATAAATTTGGAACGGCGCTACCGCAACAATCAACCCGGCCCACAGACCGGCTTCAATTCCTGCCAGGCGACGTCCTAAATCAATGACCATAGCCAGGGTCATCAGCGAGAGCAGCACGCTAAGCAGCCGTAGAACGAACAAACTCTCGTCGATTTTCATCCAATAATGTAGCAAAAAGTAATACAACGGCGGCATGGTGTCTGCCGCCGTGCCGCTAATGATCTGCCCCAGGCTTTGCTTTGCCAAAAAATAGCTAAAAGCATCGTCGTACCATATTTCCCGTGTGCCTGCACCATACAAACGCAGCCCAAGCGCCAGAATAAAAATCGCACCAAGAAAAACCCAAAGCTTATTTTTCATAGCTCGTTTCAATGATTCGAGAGTTGGTCGAACCAGACGTTCGGTTTGCGGATGGCCCACCAACGTACCCAATAAAGCATGATCGCCAACAGGAATGGTTGTGCAAAGAACAGGCCAGGGTTTGCAGAGGCGGGATTTCCCGCTTTGGTTAAATATATCAGCCAGAGACCTGCCAAAAGCAGCAAGGCAGCCAAGCTGGAAAGCACAATCCCAGCCCGCGGCCAGCGTTCATTCCACAGGCAAAACGAAAGAATTACCGCAGGGAAGGCAACTAAAAATACAGCCGGTTCAGTTGGCAGACCAATCCATGGAGCCAGTGTGAGGGTCAGTAAACCGGTCCAGAGAAATCCGTCGAAGTCGGTCTTTTTAGAGATGAACCATTCGATAAACAAAACCAGACCGGTCAGCGCCGAAAGAATAATGCCCAGCCGTTCCCCCGCCGCTGGAAGGAATGATTGCAGTACAACGGATATGGTTGGGTTGGTTGGGTTAGGTTGAATGATCACGCGCAGGTAATCGATGATCCATTGGGGACGAATCAGCGCTACAGTACCAGACAAAAGGATGATGGTTGCAAAAAACCAACCCGCTAATTTGGCATGGCGGTAACGGAAACTCCAGATAATGACAAAGAAGGCAAAAAGCAGCATGGCCTGCGGCTGGATGGTCGCCATTCCAAGAAGCACTCCGGCGAATTCATACTGGCGGGATCGGATGGCAAGAAATACCGAAGCGATCAATAAACTAACAAGGATGGACAAATTACCGGTCATAAGTGGGTACAACCCGTGAAACCATAACAATCCAAAAAGCGCCAACAACCCCAGCAACAGTGGTTTGACCCGCCAACGAGCCATGCTTAGACTGATGAGCACCAGGCCGATAAGGATACCCTCCGATACCACCATCCACACTGCCCTCGCCCAAACAAAATCACGCACGATTGCAAAAGGAAGTATGAAAAATGCTGCATAAAGCGGATGTCCATATCGCGCTCCGGGATCGAGAGCCACCCCGGCGCCCCGTGCAAAACTGACCATTGAATTTTGGGCAGTCTCACTGTACGGGTTCACCCCATCGATAAACAGTGAGCGCGCGGAGAACCAATCGACGAAAAAATGTTCACCCCCCGGATAATTTAGGGTATATTGGTAATTTCCCCATACCATCAAGGCTAACGCACCGCTGATAAGGACGATCAACAGGATCAAAGTTGTTATCGGTCTGCGCCGAATCATGTGTATGGCTGCCTGGTGGGAGGTGGGATGCAGGGCGACGGCTCTATTTTGCCCGTCAAACTCCGCCAACTATTATAATGGATATCAATATGACAGCAAAAATCGCACTGGCTCAATTCGAAATCGCCCTCGGCGACCCCGAGGAAAACCTGCATACCGGCTTGTCTGCCATTGACCAGGCCGCAAAGCAAGGATGTCAATTGGTCCAGCTCCCCGAACTTTGGCTGAGCGGATATGATTTGCCCAACTGCGAGAAGTACAGCCGGTTGACCAGTGAATGGCTCCAACGCCTTCAAGCGGCGGCCGATTCCAAAAATCTGGCTATCGGCGGGAGCTTTATCACCAACCAGGACAGGCAGTATTACAACACGTATCTATTGTTTCAGCCTGGCCAGCTCGAACCAGCCCGGTATAACAAAACCCACCTTTTTCAATCATTGGGCGAGCAAAACTATTTTT
Source organism: Chloroflexi bacterium GWB2_54_36 (assembly GCA_001796355.1). Taxonomy (GTDB): domain Bacteria; phylum Chloroflexota; class Anaerolineae; order Anaerolineales; family Anaerolineaceae; genus Bellilinea. The sequence goes on from MGMG01000082.1 coordinate 10,581, forward strand.
CTCCTGGCGACCATCTGACTGTGGTTCAGCTACCCTGGGGCAAAGTCGGGCTGGCAATTTGCTACGATTTACGCTTTCCGGAATTGGTGCGCGCTTATGCAGAACGCGGGATCGTATGTCTTTTAGTGGCAGCTGAATGGGGGCAAAGCCGCGCTGAACATTGGCGCACCTTACTGAAGGCTCGCGCCATCGAAAACCAGATATTTGTGGCTGCAACCAATGGCATCGGACCGATTCATGAAAATCAATTGGCCGGTTACAGCGCAGTGATCGACCCGTGGGGAGCTGTTTTGACCGAAGGCAGCCCCGATGAACCGGCTCTCCTCACAGCTAACCTGGATTTTGCGGAAATTGATCGAGTGCAGCAGGTTGTGCCTTCCACCATCGACCGTCGAACAGATTTATATCAACAGTGGTTCAAGGAAAATCACCCGACCGGATAACGGCTCTGCAGCAATTATTTTTTTCCGAGCAGCACGCTTACCTTGTCCTGAAATAAGATTACCCAGCCCGCTTCGGTTGCCTTATCAACCAGGCGCACTCCCTGCATCACAAGAATGTAATCCACCTTCCAATGCTCCAGCGTCTCTTGCCAGTCCCCTCTGGCCTCCATAGTGTCAATCACTTCCTGAAAGATGGCGCCGCCGAATAAATCTGCCCGCCCATCGATAAAAACCTTATAATCCCGCAACCGCCAATCAAGATAACCACCCCAGCCGTAGTCGTTGAATATATTTCCGGGCTTTCCATATTTCTCGAGATAATCGACGGCCGCGATCGGATAATAACTTTGCATATTGGCTTTAACAATCACCGGATGGGTTACATAGATCAGCCGGCCAAATGCAATGAGCAGGATCAGTCCAACAAGCGTCAGGTTTATGGCTTTCCGCAGCCAGGGAGATATGGATTTCTGAGCACGGGCTGACTCTCTGCTGCGCTTATTTCCTTCTTTCAACTGTTGCAGTCGTGGCGAAATCAAATCGCCCCAGACGGTGGTTGCATGATTAGAAAGCACCACCGCGATAAACAATGCAAAAGGCGCAAAATTGCGCTGGGACAAAAGAGAAGTCACACCAAAAAGGGTCAACCCCGCAATTTCACTTCCGCTGGCGCGTTTGCCAGACCAGGCCAGCGCAACCACGCACGCAAACAACAATACCAGGTAGGGCAGAGTTTGCGCCATGTGAAAGTCAGGCGATGCCCATTCGATGATATATTGCACCCCTGCTTCCTCGCCAATGGTCTGGAAGGGAATTTTCCAGGTATTAAAGCCATTGGGATTGATCACCACCGCGAGCAGGCTGATCGCGGTCCAATCTGCGAGCCGGCCAATTTCTGGCCAGGTCAGCGTCGAAATTTCTGCCGGCCGCAGCACGCGATCCAATATCAACCCGCCAATGGTTACACCCAGTAGCATGAACCCAAGCGAATATCCGGCGTGCAAATTGCCCCAAAGGATAAACACAAGCGGTAGCGGCCATAATAACCTGGTTTTTCGCTGCACATACTGCTGCAGCCAATAATTCAGACCGGTGAATAACAAGAAGCTGATTAACTGGGGTCTTGGCGACCATACCAGCGCCATTACTGAGCTGGCCAACACGATTATCCCGGCTTTCATAAACACACCGCCGCTTAAGGTGCGGTACAACAGCGCCATCGTAGTAACCACCAGCAGCGCCACATACAAACCCAGCCCGATCGTGCCGCCGTACTGGTAAGTGAGGTACAAAATCACCTCGGACAGCCAACTGTGATTTACCCATGGCACGCCAAAACGGGTGAATGTCAGGGTATCGGTCAGATATGGTCGGCCGGTGGTGACGGTTTCTTCCCCCGTTCGCAAATGCCACCACATGTCGGGGTCGACCGGTACTCGCGCAGCCATCAGGAAAACCAATGCCAGTGTCAACACGAGCATCAGGGTTTGAAGCGAAGCAGTCGATGAAGTTTGTTGGGTTGATTTCACAGTCTGGCTGGTCCTGTTTTTGGGCATGGCTAAGGTTGGCTTGGGTAGATGGCGAGTTCTTCAGGCCTGACAGCAGCGGAAAGGGCGTAAAAAACCCTATAGTCGCCGATTTTCGTCTCTTTATAAGTCACATCCATTGCAACAAATCCACTTCGTAGGCGCCGGTCCAGCTCAGGATTTTTGCTGGTGACATAGGCGATGCGCTGACTGGCCTCTACCATCCGGTCATAAGGTGGATAGCGGTCGTCACGGGATGTATACCGCAAATCAGGGTGATAGGGCAGATGAGGAACAAAAATTAACTTCTCGTCCGTTTTGAAAGCCAGCGGGTAGCTGATCCAGTAATTGGTGTACCCACGTGTTTCTCTGTTTTCGTCGAGAAATTGGATTAATTCATCCATATATTGATGATTTAAACGCGCAGGTTCGTAAAATTGGGTGGTCAGCCCCGGCGGATTTTGCAAAATGGACTGAATGTTTCCTATGGACTGATAAACCAGCAGGAAAACGATCACCACTCCGGCTGCAGGCTTTTTACCCGTCCAATCTGCGGCAACAAATCCGGCTACTACCGCCAAAGCGATCTGGACTGGTAAAAAATAACGCCCGGAAGGATCAGCCCCAAAGGATGTAAAAATAAATGCAGCCGCCAGAGTCAACGCAATTCCCCCGTAAATTGCCAGAACCGCGCGCCCGGAAAATGGTCGGCTCATTTTCCTCATCCCGGCATATAGAATGACCGCCCATACACCGACCACGGCTGGAATAAGCGGCTGAACAATCCAATTGACCTCCCAAGGTGGCCGCAACCCCAGGATGGCGCTGGAACCCAATAGCATCAGGCTGGAAATATGACTCAAGATCCGCGAAGCGTAACTTCCGCCTTCGACGGCTATCGCAGAGCCAAATAATTCCCCGGTAAGCGCCTGAAAACCGTTTTGTGCGGCATACAGCCACCAGGGCAGCGCGCCAATCAGTACCCCCGCCAACCCAAAACCGATGAGAAAGGTCAAAGTGCGCCAAATCCTGGCCTTTACAACTTTATATAAAATGAAAACCAGCATGGGGACGGCATAAACCAGCGTCAATCCATTGACCCATAAGCCCAGGCCGGTAAACAACCCTAGAATCAACGCCGGTAAAGCGCTGTTTTTCGTAGAGCTTTTTCTCTCCTCAATAGACTTCAGTCGGTCTACCAACCAGAAACCGGCGATTAAAATAATGTTTCCCAGCAACAGCGCCTCACCATAACCGCCCAGGCTGGCGGTTGTGTACAGGGTCATATTTACTGCCGGTACAGCCAGCAGGACCCCGCTGATCGCCGCTGCCCTGGGATTACCCGCCAGTCTGGCAACAATCCACATAGTCGTCAGGATCGTCCCAAGATACAACAGGGACTGGACCAGACGAATGACCCAAATCTGCTCCCCAAACAACCAGAAACCAGCAGCGACCAGGTACGCATCTGCGCTGCCCATATAGGCCTGTCCGTAAAAAAAGATCGGCCGTTCCCCCTGCAAGATATGTTTGGCCATGAGTGCAACAACGGCTTCATCAGCATTGAAAGGGATTGCATCTCGGATTAATGCCCAAATTTTTACCCCGGCCTGGAGAAGTATGACTACAATTATCCAGACGGTCAGGTTTTTGGCTTTTACAGAAGAAACTAGTTGGTTCATCGTTTCTATTTTAGTCAATTAATCCGTAAACCAGCCTTTCAGCGACCCGTCAGGTTTGACCATGATCCGTAATTTTCGCCTTCGATACCTCATCCTTTATGCCTTCATCGGAATTGTCAGTTGGTTTTACTTGTCCGGGATCTTAAACGTACCTTTTCATCCCGACGAGAGCACCTATATCTATACCAGCAGCGACTTCGAACTATTCTTTCAGGAACCGTCCTCTATTTTCTGGCAGCCAGACCCTTCAGACGCGCTCCGCCAGCGGTACCGCCTGCTTGACCCGCCCCTTGCGCCAACCTGGGTCGGTTTTGCCCGCTGGGTAACCGGCCAGCCTGCTTTACCCTTAGATTGGGATTGGTCAAAGACTTGGGAAGAAAATTCGAATGCTGGAGCGCTGCCGGATCCCGGTCTATTACAAACCGCCCGGTTGGCGATTGGACTGTTCTTTCCGCTGACGTTGTTTTTTGCATTCCGTGCGGGAAAAGCGCTCGGTGGCGGGCTAACTGGATGGATCGCGATGCTTTTAACCTGGAGCAATGCGTTGATCCTGCTGCATACCCGGCGTGCCATGGCGGAAGGCCTGCTGGTTATGGGGGTGTTTTTCAGTCTGTGGGCACTGGCTGCCTGGAAAAAACATTTATGGTTGAGCGCAATCCCGCTGGCGCTGGCATTTAATGCCAAATACTCGGCAGCTCCGCTGGTTCTGGTTGGCATGGGTGTCATCCTGTGGGCGCCTGGCGAAAATAAAATTACTTGGCGTCAGAAATTAATTCGCCTGGCGGGGTTTCTGGCGCTGTTTGGCGGGATCACCCTCCTGCTAAACCCTTTTCTCTGGGCTCACCCTTTCCAGGCGCTTACAGCTGCCCTCCATGCCCGTGTGGACTTCATGGCGGCTCAAACCGCAGATTATTTTTCAACCGAAACGCCGTTGGCGCCTGCGACCTTCCTTCAAAGTTTGCTGGCTATGACGGTTCAACTCTTTTTCACCCCGCCCGCTTCGGCTGAGGTTGCAAATTACCTTCCGCAGACTCAAATATTTATCGACCGGTATCTTGCCAACCCGTTCAACAGTCTGCTGCGCAGCTTTGCGGGTGGCGGCTTGCAACTGGGATTGTTGTTGCTCGGTTGGGTTAGCTTGATCCGGAGCACGGTTTCAAAGAAACGTCCTCAGACAATATTCTTAACCGCATTCATCGCTGAATTTGCGTTCATGCTTGCAACTACCAACGTTGCTTTTCAACGTTATTACATGGTTTTAATCCCACTGGTCGTCCTGGCTTCCAGCCTTGGGGTCAACAACCTGGTGGCTAAAATTCCTCTCCCGGGAAGAAAAACACCAGGAGAGGATGGTTATTAAAGTTATCGTATCTCGGTTTGACGTACAAAGCCTGGTATATCAGATATTTAGCCTTCAACCTGATCTTTCGCGAGCTTCCACACAAGATGAGTCGGTGGTTCAGATGTGTTTGAAGTACACCCGGTGGTTCTTATATGCCTTTCCACCCATAGTGATCAAGTCTTTGCGCATTTGAACCGCGGATTCCGCTACCTGGGTCAATTCGTAATGCTCAAAGTTGTAGCCATGAATGGTTTTATCCATTTCTGCATACATCAGCGCATTGCCACCGAAGCCCTGATATTCCGGCAGCATCCCGGCGCCATTCAAGGAAACCCAATTTGTCTTTTTGCTGTTAATGATCAGGTCGATGATCGACCAGGGAGTCAGGCGGCCTTTGGCGCGTTGCAGCGCCGCTGAAAGATCCGGGAAGCCAAGCAAAAATCCAACCACTTTCTCTTCGTAAAGCACGATTTTGATTAGCTTAGGATCCGCCACCGTCAGGAGCGTTTGCAACGTGTAATCGATCTCCTTCTTGGTCAGCGGGTAATACTCCCAGTTGTTGACGAACGTATTGTTATAGGCTTCGCCAATCCGATCTGCCCAGGCTTTCAGGTCTTTGGTGGTTGGGAAAGTTTTTACCTTGAACTTTCCTTTTTCGAGTACTTTCTGCGCCACCAAGTGAACCTTCTCAGGCAGCTTGAACGAGGCAGCCGGAATGTAACACGAGACAAAGTCAACCTCTTTTTGGAAGCCTAGCGTTTCCACCAGCCGGACATAATATTCCGGATTGTAGTTCATCATCGTCATCATCTGGCGATGTTCGAACCCTTCGATCTGGATACCATAGCCGTCAAACGGACTGAAACCCTTCGGGCCGACAACCTCGTCCAGGCCGCGCTCACGCGCCCACTGGAACACGCGCTCGAAAAGCGCGTTGGCTACCTCTTGATCATCGATGCACTCGAACAAATAAAACTGGGCGATATGTGTTCCGTGATAAGCATTGAAGGGCTTGTTCTCCATTGCACAGATCCGCCCAACCATTTTTCCATCCCGGCGGGCGACAAAACATTGGCCATCCGAATGTTCGTAGAACGGATGCTTGCCCGGATCGATCATGACTTTGATGTCGCTCAGAATGGGTGGAACCCACTGCGGAATATTTTTATATATCTCGAATGGAAAATTGACGAATTCATTGATCGCTTTTTTGTTCTTTATATCTAAAAGTTCAACCGTAATCATATTGGCCTCGCATCGGTGCGGAATAAGGATGAGACAGAAAAGTTGCGATCAGTATACTCTCGAATGGTTTATACGCAAGCGAAACAGGCGCAATTTTTCCCTCATCGGCAGCCGTTTACCCTGGTTGCCTTTCCTGCTCATCTAAAATTCGAATTTAATCTCCACAAGAAGTAAATTGAGTAGTAAGATAAGCGCTTTGTTTACTTCTAGCAGAAATATTTTATTGGATGGGATGGTTAATATGCCAAGACGCTCACTGGTTCAACTTTATCGGTCAGAATTCACAGGTTATAACTTAGCTAAATTTTCACAGGACGCCCTCGCGGGGGTTACCGTCGCGGCAGTAGCTTTGCCGCTCGCGCTTGCCTTTGGGGTTTCCTCAGGCGCAACAGCCGCCGCCGGTCTGGTAACTGCCATCCTGGCAGGAGTCCTCATAGGCGCGCTCTCCGGGGCGCCCTATCAAATAAGCGGCCCGACTGGCGCCATGAGCGCCGTGCTGATCCTGCTGGTTTCGCACTATGGTTTGGAAGGCGTCTGGATTGCTGGCCTGTTGTCCGGCTTTTTCCTGCTGCTGATCGGCCTGCTCAAATTGGGCCGCTTCATCGCTTTTATTCCATCACCAGTCATTACCGGCTTTACCTCAGGAATCGCGCTGATTATTGTCATCGGTCAGATCGACAATTTATTGGGCGTCAAAACCACGGCAACCGATGCTGCACTATTCAAGTTGCTGGAATATTTCAGAGACGGGTTTACACCCAACTGGCAGGCAATTTTGTTGGGCCTTATTGTCATATTGACCATGATCTTTTGGCCAAAGAAGCTGAATGCCCGTTTTCCTGCGTCACTGCTAGGCTTGATCGCCGCGACGCTGGTCACAATCATATTTAAATGGCAGGTACCTCAGATCGGCGTCATTCCCCAGACATTACTGCTCAGCGACCGGTTTAACCCGTTCACGTTTGATTGGTCGAACTTATCCAATTTTCTGGCACCCGCCTTGACCATCACCGCTTTGGGTGCCGTGGAATCGCTTTTGTGCGGGGCTGTTGCTTCAAACATGACCGGTATCCGGCTTCAGGCCAACCAGGAATTGATCGGCCAGGGTATCGGCAACTTGATCATCCCTTTTTTTGGTGGAGTTCCAGCAACGGCTGCTATTGCCCGCACCAGCGTGAATATTAAGGCTGGCGGTCAGACCCGCATGGTCAGTATCATCCATGCCATCGGACTCCTGGCATCGATGTTTCTCCTGGCACCGGTAATGGCAAAAGTTCCTCTGGCTGCCTTGGCGGGAGTGTTGATCATGACTGCCTGGCGCATGAACGAGTGGTCAGCGATCCGGTTTATGTTTAAGAAACATTTCAAAAGTGACATGCTGGCATTTTCGATTACAATGTTAGCGACCATCACGCTGGACCTGACCCAGGCGATTTTGATTGGCTCGTTGATCGCTGGTGCGGTGTTTCTAAACCGCATCGCCAGCCTGGAAGTAGATGTCAGCGAGGTTGATGCTGGCAAGTTGCGCGCAAAGGGCATCGAAGCGGAGGGCAAGTGCAGGCACGTCCGTGTTGCCTTTATCACCGGCCCGCTCTTCTTTGCTGCAACTGGAATTTTCAACGAAGCGTTTGCCGATCTCGGTGAAACGCATGCCCTGATCCTTTCCATGCGCGGTGCGCCGCTGATCGATACTGCTGGCACCGAAGCCATTCACCGGCTGAACGAAAGAATTCAACAGCGCGGTGGCACATTAATGCTGGCGGGCGTTCATAACAATGTACGCGCCATACTCGACCGCAGCGGCTTGACCGAGGAAATTGGCGAAGATAACATCTTCTGGAGCAGCGATCAAGCAATCGTTGCCGCCGAAAAAATTGGCTGCCGCTTCTGCGATGTCGAAAATGGCTCGCCGATCGTAAGTGAGGCAGCCATCGCATAAATTTTATTCGGCTGGAGTAAAAGCAATGGCAAATCACCTGGCCAACGAAAATTCGCCTTATTTACTCCAACATGCTAATAACCCGGTGGACTGGTATCCCTGGGGCCCCGAGGCTCTGGCAAGAGCCAGGGCTGAAGGTAAGCCGATCTTTCTCAGCATCGGGTATGCAGCCTGCCATTGGTGTCATGTGATGGCGCATGAATCCTTCGAGGATCAGGCAACAGCGGATCTTCTGAACCAGCATTTCATCAGCATCAAGGTAGACCGCGAGGAACGGCCAGATTTAGACAGCATCTATATGGCTGCCGTTGTGACCATGACCCAACAAGGGGGGTGGCCAATGTCCGTCTTCCTTACCCCGGACCTAAAGCCATTCTATGGCGGCACCTATTTTCCGCCCGAGCCGCGGCATAACCTGCCTGCTTTTCGCGAAGTCCTGCGCTCCGTCCAGGCTGCCTGGCAGCAGGAACGCGATCAGGTTGTGCATGTTTCCGAACAAATTCTGGCAAATATTCAAAACAACAGCCAGCTCGAGTTCACTCAGCAGAACGAGATTCATCCAAAAATCCTTTCCGAAGCGCTCACCGGGCTGCTCTCGCAATATGACTGGGCGTATGGCGGTTGGGGGCGGGCGCCTAAATTTCCGCAGCCGATGATGATCGAACTGCTGCTGACTCACGCAGCGGATGGCAATCGAGAAGCGCTGGATGCCGCCCGGCATGCACTGGATGCCATGAGCCGGGGCGGCATGTATGATGTGATTGGCGGCGGGTTTCATCGCTACAGCACCGACTCGGGTTGGTTAGTGCCCCATTTCGAGAAAATGCTGTACGACAATGCCCAGCTTGCGCAGGTTTATTTGCATGCAACGTTGCAGACCGGTAACCCGTATTACCGCAGCGTAACCGAGGAGACGCTTGATTTTATGCTGCGGGAAATGCGTCATCCGCTGGGCGGTTTTTTCGCAAGTATCGATGCTGATTCAGAGGGCGGCGAAGGCGCATTCTACACTTGGCCGCCGGCTGAAGTTACTGCTGTGTTGAGCGGTCCAGATGATTTTCGACTTTTCACCGAAAGTTATGGCATGCCAGCCGAAGGGAATTTCGATGGGAGACTGATCTTCCAACGATCCCGGCAGCCTGAAAAGACTGCCGCCAATTTTGGAATGGATGAAACCGCGTATCTTTTGCAGCTAAAGAACCTTCACACGAAATTGCGAATAGCTCGGGAAGCCCGCTCGCGCCCGGAAACTGACACGAAGATCATTCTTGCCTGGAATGCATTGGCCGTAAGTGCATTTGCCGAGGCCGGCCGTTACTTTGACCGGAGCGACTACCTTCGGGCTGCCCAACAGTGCGCCCGATTCATCCTTTCAGCGATGACAGGGACGAAAACCCTCTTCCGCTCCTGGCGTGAAGGCAACGCTGCCATTCCGGCCTTCCTGGAAGATTACGCGGCGTTTATTCTGGCTTTGCTGACGCTTTATCAGGCTGATGGCGACGTGACTTGGTATCAAACCGCGGTCAGGCTGGCCGATGAAATGATCGAGAAGTTCCAGGACCCTGCCGGCGGGTTTTTCGACGCCTCGGCGCTGGCCGGTGACCTGGTGTACCGGCCGAAGGATTTGCAGGACAATGCCACTCCTAGCGGCAATTCCTTGGCTACGCGCAGTTTGTTATTCCTGGCAGCCCTCTCCGGTGAAGAGCTGTACCAACAAACCGCAGAGAACTCGCTGAAAGCCGTTCAGGAGACCCTGGCACAGTACCCTACCGCTTTTGGCAGCTGGTTGCAAGCTCTTGACCTGGCTCTCAACCCATACCGCCAGGTAGCAATCGTCTGGGATGCTGAAGCTCCTGCCGAAAAGATCTCCGCCCTGACAGCCGTTGCCCAAAAGGCCTACCGCCCACGATGCGTTTACGCCCGTTCGCCGCTGCCCTTAACCAGCGATTATCCTGAATTGCTGCAAAATCGGCCCGCCCTGAACAAAGCCCCGACCGCCTATGTTTGCCAGCATTTTGTCTGCCAACTGCCAGTTACAGACCCGGAAGACCTGCGCCGTCAACTGGGATAAATGCTGGTCATAAACCCAAGAAGCAGGCGGTTTACCTCGTCCATATGATCGATGATCACCCCGTGGCCAGCCCCGTCGATCAAATGGCGCTGCGCTCCTGGGATGCGTTCAGCCATCGCCTGCTGCACCCTGGGCAGGATGGTGCTGTCTTTCGTCCCGGTGATGACCATGACTGGCATCCGAATCCTTGTTAACTGGCGGGTAACGTCAAAACGCGCCAGGGAAAGCATGGCCTGACGATAAATTTTTGGGTTGGAGGCTCGAATCGATTCGATCAACCGCACCCGCCATTCAGCCTGGTCAGGGTAAGGGAAAATTCGCTTTGCCACCAGTTCTGCCTGGCTGCCTGGATTAGCTATGTATGCTCGCAGCCCGCGCCGGATGAAATATGCGACCTCCGATACACTGGAGGGTCTTAATGCTGCAAACGTATTGATCAAAACAAGCCCGGTAACCCGATCCGGGTAGGAAAGCGCCATCTGCAATGCAACCGCCCCGCCCATGGATAGGCCGCATACCACCGTGCGGTTGATCCCCTCGCTATCCAACAATCGCACCATTGCTTCGGCCGCAGAACGGACCGACCAGTACCTTCCTTGCGGAGGCGAATTGCCAAAGCCAGGTAAATCAGGTGTTATCGGGTTGTACCCTGCCTGCGCTAATACTTGCGCCTGGTATCCCCAGGACTCGCCGTACACCCCCAATCCGTGCAGCAGCAGGATCGATTTATCCACACTTGTTTGTAGGGAAGATGATTTCATCAGTAGCAACCTTGATCCATAAAGCGTTGAACCATGCAAGATATGTGAAATACTTCATTAAAGTTATAATGGTACAAAATCACCGGAGGTGAACATGGAAAAGTTTATCATCGAAGGGGGAATCCCGCTCATGGGGGAGATCACTCCGGCGGGGAATAAGAATGCAGCCCTTCCCCTCATGGCTGCCTGTTTGCTTACCGAAGAGCCTGTCATTTTACACAATATTCCGGACATTCTGGACGTCCAAACCATGCGCCGCTTGTTCGAGAGCTTGGGCGTAAAAATTACCGATCTGGACGCACATTCCTGGCGATTCCAGGCCAATGATATTCATCCCGCCACGCTGGACCCGGACATTACCCGGAAAATTCGCGCCTCCATTTTGCTGGCTGGCCCGCTTACCGCCCGTGGCGGTGAGTTCGTCCTGCCGCCCCCGGGCGGAGATGTCATCGGCCGGCGGCGCGTGGACACCCACCTGCTGGCTCTCAAGAAGCTTGGCGCCGATGTCAACTATGACCGCGCCTTTCATTTTCGCTCGAACGGGCTGGTCGGCGCGGATATCCTGCTCGACGAAGCCAGCGTGACTGCCACTGAGAATGCTATTATGGCCTGTTCGTTGGCCAAAGGCGACAGCGTGATCCGCAATGCTGCATCTGAACCCCACATTCAGGAATTATGTCATCTGCTCAACCAGATGGGAACAAAAATCAGCAATATCGGTTCCAACACGCTGCATATTACTGGAGTGGAACGGCTGCACGGAGCAGAGTTTACCATCGGGTCGGATTACCTCGAAGTCGTCAGCTTTATTGGTGCAGCCGTGGTTACCCACGGCGAGATCACCATTCACAACGCCGGCAACCAGTATCTGGACATGATCCGGTTGGTATTTGGCCGTCTGGGGGTTCATTGGGAAACCCGCGGCGACGACATCTTCGTCCCGCGAGACCAGCACCTGATGGTCGAAGCCGACCTGGGCGGCGCCATCCCCGAAATCTCCGTTATGCCCTGGCCAGCCTTCCCGACCGACCTGATGAGCATTGCGCTGGTGGTTGCCACCCAATCCAAAGGCACCGTGCTCTTCCACGATTGGATGTACCCCAGCCGTATGTTCTTTACGGATAAACTGGTGGGCATGGGAGCTCAAATTGTGTTATGCGATCCGCACCGCTGTATCGTCAACGGGCCGACTGGTTTCTATGGCGAAAAAATGGAAAGCCCGGATATTCGGGCTGGAATGGCGCTGGTTCTGGCGGCGCTTTCGGCGCGCGGCAAGTCAGTCATTCGCAATATTGGCCAGATCGACCGCGGCTATGAAAAGGTCGACCAAAAACTGGCCTCTCTTGGAGCACATATCGAACGCGCTGCCGAATAAGTGCGTATTACAAAAAACAACTGATCCCGGCCAAATGGCCGGGATCAGCCTCGTGCTGTTCGCCCCAATTAATCAGCTTGGTTATGGAAACAAATTAGACAAATATCAAACGTTATGGGGCGAACGCACCGATTTTAGGTGAGAATATTTTTATTAATTGGGCGAAACCGTTTCTACAACATCCAGAAATTCTTTAACCAGATCGCGCAAGATACCTTCAGGCAAAGCGCCCACCTGGCGGTGAACCAACTTTCCGTTGGAAACAAATAGCATGGTTGGGATTCCCTGGACGCCAAAGCGGGTCGGCCAGTCCGGGTTTTCATCTGTGTCGACCTTCGCGATGAGCAGTTTGCCGGCATATTCTGCCGCAAGTTTGTCGAGCGTCGGCGCAACCATTCTGCATGGGCCGCACCACGGCGCCCAGAAATCGACGATTACCGGTAGGGTGGATTGCAACACCGTTTTTTCAAATTCTGCGTCAGTGACATGTACGGGGGCGTTAATCATTTTTTACTCCTTGGATCAATCTCGCTGGATTGAATCATAACTCGATTTTTCAATACATTTTGATGCAGCCTGAACGAAAAAGTTACATCAATTCGGATTGCTGAGGTCATCCATTTTTTCACGAACGAAATCGACAAACCGGTAGCCTACGCCGCGTTCCGTCAAAATGTACTGCGGATTGGCTGAATCCTTCTCGATCTTTTGCCGCAAATAATTGATATACAACCGCACGTAATGGGGTTCGTCGCGATACTCGTAGCCCCAGACTTTCGAAAGCAGCTGGTCGTAAGTCATAACCCAGCCGGCATTCTTGACCAGATGATACAGCAAACGGTACTCTGTCGGACGCAATTTGACCTGTTTACCGCCCACCCAGATTTCCCGGCGGCTAAAATCCATTTTCAGGTAATCGTCGACCTCGTAGACGTCCCGGGAGACAAATCCACCGGCTTCCGTTCGGCGTAAAACTGCCCGCACCCGGCTGACCAATTCGCGCGGACTAAAAGGTTTGGTCACGTAATCGTCAGCGCCCAATTCCAGGCCGCGCACTCGATCATCCTCTTCGCCTTTTGCGGTCAGCATAATAACCGGCACCTGGCTGATCTCCCGGATCAACTTCAACACTTCAAACCCATCCAGATCGGGCATCATGATGTCCAGGATAACCACATCGGGCAGAGAATCGCGCAGCTTATGGATGGCATCCAGTCCGCGGTAGGCTTCCACCACCTGGAATCCATCATGTTCAAGATTTAGTCGGATGAACCGCGCCATGCGCTCTTCATCGTCAACAACCAGAATCACCCGGTTTTTAAAGGTTTCGTCCAAAATCAGTCTCACTCCCTGACAAATGAAATAATCTCTTCATCCGCGCCGGCCGAAATAATTTCTATAAAACTAATTCTTGACAGCGGCCACACAACGATCGTTACATTTGGCTCAAGGTAAGGAACATCCTTCCCGTCCTTTTTTCGCGGGTTTTTCAAGGATATCAGGGTATCCATCGCTGCAGGTAGCACATCGACGTCCCCAACGATCGGATCTTCGTTTGAGAAGTGCACTATAATACTCGGCATTTTTTATCTCACATTCGGATTTCAATCGGTAGATGTTTGAAATTCAATTTTTAGCTTGCCCAGCGCAATCAGATCACCACTTTTCAACGGGTATTCAACATTGGGAACCAGTTTTTGACCATTAACCCGGGTGCCGTTCGCGGAACCAAGATCCATGATTAAAATCCGCATCGCCTGAACCTTGATTGCAGCATGCAAGCGCGATACCCCCTGGCTATAAGCATCGAATTCAGACAGGTCAAAATCCGGCAGGATGGGCTGTCCTCTGGCGATCCGCCCCAGACTGTATTCAGAGCGTCCGGTCAGATACATGGTTCGGTCAGTGTTCACAATATGCAGGCTGATCACAACATTTTTTACAGGGACAACGGGGCCTTGAGCCGGGAGAACGGTTGGATTGCTTTCCTGTTCATCAAACTCCAAAGGCTCGATAGGTTGGTTCGCCAGTGGTGAAGTCAAGGTATCCGCAGTCACTAGCTGAGTACCACATTCACTGCAGAAAAGCGCGCCGGGTAATTCTTGATGTTTACAGTTTGGGCATTGAATCATAGTTTTTTCAGCTCCGGGTCAGGCAGTAAAAATAATGACCTTGTCCCGTACTTGATGTCCTTCTCACCTTCATCGCTAAATCGTTGATGTTTTTGCAAGTGGTCTGCTTCCATCATAGCGGTTCGGGCCAAATCCTGGTTCCCTTGCGCCATAAAGCGTGATGCCAGGTATTTCAGATGCAGTGAAGAACTTTCAATATCGCCAGCCACAGCTTCTTTGCGGGCTTTCTCCTGCAGTCGGTAGAGTGAAAGGCGAGACATGGCGGTCAAAATTGCAGTTGGGGTTTTTTCTTTGGTCCATGTGTTGCGAACAGGCCGTTTTATTTCAATGAATTGCCGCTCGATTGGAATTGTCTTCGAAGGAATTTCGAAATAAACTCTACCACTTGCAATAATTTGGTCCGGCTCCACCGATTGAAGCTGGTCAATCTTAAATTCTAATATAACACTGGTATTTCGACCATATTCAAGCGGCCCAAGTTGAATGGGGAAATTAACCTCCAACGGGCTGACATTCGGCTGAATCCGGAATGCGTAGTTTAAGGTAACGTGCTCCGGTAGTTCCAGTACCAGTTCGCTCTTACGGGCGTAGTTGACGCTCAAGGATTGGATTTTTTGCTCAATAAACTGGACCAGATCTTCGGCTGCACTGATATAAACTGAATTTCCGCCGCTTAACGATGCCAGTCGGTCCAGAAAAGTATCATTCCATTCGTACCCGATGCCCAATGCATGGATGGAAATCCCTTCCACCGCCGCCCGTTCAGCGACCTCGTAACAGCGCTTCTCATCACCGTAGGTGTGGCCGTCGGTAATCAAGATTAAGTGTTTTAAGAAATTGCTGCGCCCGGCATACCGCTTGAATACTTCAAATCCAAGGTCCAGGCCCTGGAAAATTTCGGTTGCGCCCCCTGCGCTGATCCCCATGACCACCGATTCGATCCGCGCCGGGTCGCTCAACGCAACCGGCGGCACTAATACTTCAGCCCGATCGCTAAATGTCACGATGGAGAGAACATCCGTCGATCTTAATTTGCGGATCAACCGGATGAGATTGGCTCGCACCATATCCAGCCGCTCGCCGCGCATCGAAGAAGAACGGTCCAGGATGACACAAACATGCGCAGGCGGCAATTCGTTGGGGTCAATTTTTCTTGTGCAGGACAGGTCAAGTAAGGCATAGATCAGCTGCGGTTCACCCGACCGATGAATTGTGGTGCGACTGTAGCGCACTCCAACCTGGGTAACAGAGGTTTCCCGGGTAGATTCTGGCAGCGATCGGTCGTATACCGCGCGCCGTTTACCATCCACCAGCACTTCATAAGCTTGCTGGATCTCAATGAAACGAGCTCCATCCCCCTCACCATTCTGAGCATCTGGATGATATTTCCGGACTGCGTCAAAATAGGCAGCCCGTATTTCAGCAGGCGTGGCATCAAATGGCAGATTTAGAACTGAGTAATGTTCCATCCTCATCCAAATAACAAAGCCTTACAGGTATTCCACCAACACCGCGCTGATATTGTCCGGGCCGCCGGTTTCATTGGCGGCGGCAACCAATTTTTTACAGGCCTCCGATGGATTGGTCGAATCGCGAATAATTTTTGCCATATTCGCATCGTTTACTGCGCCCCAGAGGCCGTCGCTGCAGATGAGTAAATAACCTGGATGCGGCATTTGAAAAGTCTGGATATCTGGCTTGAATGGTTCAGGCTGACCGATTGCCCGGTATAGCACGTTTCGATTAGGATGAACCAGCGCCTCTTCCTCGGTAATCTGACCAAGCTCCACTAACCGGTGAACGAGGGAGTGGTCATGGGTGAGCAACTCCATGCGACCGCCAGGATGAACAAAATAAGCCCGGCTGTCACCAACATGCGCTATGGTCACCTGATCGCCAATGAGGACGGCTGCGGTCAGTGTCGTGCCGCCGCCTGGTGCGCGGGTCCGGACCAATTGCTGTGCTTTCAGAATACCGGTTTCGATTATCTCTTGCAGCGATTCTTGCTGGCCGTCGCCCTCTGGATCCATGTGCGGCAAATATACTTTGGCCAAAATATGCTGGGTTATCGACCGGGCAGCCACACTGCTGGCGATTTCACCGTATTCGTAACCGCCCATCCCGTCTGCAACAATGAACAAGCCGAACTGCGTCTCATTGGCGCCATCCGCCAGAATGGCGCTCACGGCGTACAATGCGTCTTCATTGTGATCACGCTGAAGCCCATTGGATTGACCAGTACCTACCACCAATTGCAGCGGTTTCGAGGGCTCTGCAGGAGCGCTAATGGCTGTCAGTTCGGCAGAATCCAGTGGGGCTGTTTTCACGCCAACAAGCTTTTTCTCCGCTTCTTGTCCGGAAAATAGTTTCTTAAGAAATTTGCGCACAGATCCTCCAAGAGGCGAGAATATTCAATACAGCTTAAACCATCAATGCATAAACCATATGATCCGTGGAGCCAAAGTACAGGGTGTTGTTGGCTACCACTGGAGTGGATGTTATTGGACCGCCGGTAATAAACTTCCAGCGAACTCGTCCGGTCTTAATATCCAGTGCATACATCTTGCCATCTGCCGATCCGCAGTAAACAATGTCATTATTCACGACCGGCGAACCGCTTACTTGATGCCCCGTCTCAAATTTCCAGATTTCTTTGGCCGTGTTCGCATCCAGACAATAGATGTACCCGTCAGCCGACCCGACAAAGATCATATTTTCAACCCGGTGAGGAGTGGAAACCGAGCCTTTCAACATTCGGAAACGCCACAGGACCCAACCACTTTTGGCGTCGAGCGCGTAAAGGGATGCGTCCAATGATGTAAAATACACAACCCCGGCAGTTACCAACGGCGTGGATGTAATGCCTTTTTTGGCGCGGAAGCGCCATTTCATTTGCCCATGGTAATCGATGCAGAAGAAATCGCCTTCCTCGTTCCCAAAGTAAATAAACTCATTCGACATTGCCGGCGACGAACGAACTGCCACGCCAGCGTCAAACCGGAACTCCCGGCGGGTGGATATGATGTTGATGGAATGCAGATAACCGTCGTCGGCGCCAAAATACACATGGCCGTCTACCACGCGCGGTGAACTCCGGATAGGTTTTTCCACCTGGTGGCTCCAGGAAAGCCGGCCGCTTTTGGCGGACACTGCATACAAGTACCCATCTTCCGACCCTGCAAAAACCAGATCGTCCGCAACGAACGGCTTTGTGACAATCCCGCCTTCGGTAGGGTATTTCCAGCGAAATTCGCCATTAACGGCATCGATACCGTATAGATTGTTGTCGTATGAACCAACAAAAACCATGCTAAGGTCAAAAGTGGGTGATCCGCGTACCTCATCCTCGCAGCGAAATACCCACAGGGGCTTGATCGTCTGATCGTCGCTAACACTGGGGAGGACAATCCGGTCGAGCGCACCAGTTTTCTTGGCGGCCGCCAGCAGCGCTTTTTTCATCTCGCTTGCGTCCGAGAAACGTTCATCCGGGTTATATTGCAGCGCAGTTTGTACAACCGCCTCAAGTTCCACGGAGACGATGGGGTTGATCTGTCGGATGGGACGCTCGCCAAAGGAAAACGGCGGTTCCAGCCGCGGGTCGCGCCGCGTCAAAAGATGGTGTATTGTCGCACCCAGAGAGTAAATATCGGCGCGCTGCGTGGCATCTCCACGATATTGTTCGGGCGGAGAATAACCCTCGGTGCCGATCATAGTGCCTTTTTGACCGCTCTGGAATGTTTTCGCAATTCCAAAATCGACCAGGATGACATGACCCTGGTGGTTGATCATGATATTGGACGGTTTCATATCCCGGAAAATGATAGGCTCCGGTTTATGGTTGTGCAAATATTCAAGCACATCGCAGATTTCGATGGCCCACCCAATAACCTGATCCTCGGTCAGCATCCCCTGGGTTTCGCCCAGTATGGCTTCCAGATCTTTACCGTGAACATATTCCAAAACCAGGTACGAACGTTCATCGTGCGAAAAATAATCGAAGATTTTCGGAATGGAAAAATGGTTGAGCGTGACCAGGATATTGGCTTCGCGCTCGAAGTTTTGGATGATCGTCTGGCGTACCAACGGGTCGCGGCCCTGGTTGATCATCTCCTTGACTGCAACCAGTTTGACCACATTGGGAAAATGCATATCGCGGGCACGGTAAACCGAACCCATTCCGCCAATCCCGATGACGTCCTGGATCAAATAGCGTCCCACCAGCACTACCCCCGGGGCAAGCTGTTTTACTGGATCGCTTTTGCCTAAGTTTTGAGTAATCCTTTGTGTTTCCAGAATTTCCTCCGAAGGTTATTAGGCCTCCCCTGCAGTCCACCTGGCTGCTGTTGACATCTGACAAGGCGCCTGCTGCCGTTAAAACCTGTGTAGATTATAGTGTTTCTCTGGAGATTTGACCATATTATTAACAAAACCGTATGGAATGGCGACCGGCTTGTTGCGCCGGGGAAACTGGACGGGGACAAGTGTCTCAGGTAGAATACTTGCATTGCGATCATTGATTCAGGGGATCATGATTTGAATTTATTGAAAAAGGATATTCTGCATGTCTATTTATCCAGGTAAGGGCAAAGTCGCTGTTGTCAAAACCTCTCCGGAAACCGTTCTGGAGGATATTGACCGGTTAATGAAAATGGCTGAGGTGGAAAAGGCTCTCTCCAAAGATGTCACAACCGGCTTGAAGATCAATATTTCCTGGCAAACCTGGTATCCGGCTTGCTCGTCCACTCCCTGGCAAATCGAAGGCGTGATTAAAACTTTGCAAAGTCTGGGTTACAACGACCTGTTGGGTATTCATAATGACACAGTGGTTGTCGATACCAGCGTGGGTGAAGCCAACAATAAACACAAATTTGTCACCAACAAGTACGGCATTCCCTGCACCTACCTTTACCAACAGCAGTTCGAGTGGATCGAATATAAGCCCAAAAAACCGTTCCTTGTGCTCGACAAGGTTTACCCGGACGGCGTATTCATTCCCAAGACGCTGGTAGGGAAGAACATTGTCCACCTACCGACCGTCAAGACCCACGTGTTCACCACCATCACTGGCGCCATGAAAAACGCTTTTGGCGGGCTGCTGCACCGCAACCGCCACTGGACGCACAGCGTCATCCATGAAACCCTGGTGGATTTATTGAGTATTCAACAAGAAATCCATCCGGGGATATTCGCAGTCATGGACGGCACTTTTGCCGGTGACGGGCCAGGCCCGCGCGCCATGCGCTGGCACGAGAAGAATATTCTGCTGGCTTCCGCTGACCAGGTGGCGATCGATGCGGTTTCTGCCAAATTGCAGGGGTTCGACCCTATGTCGATCCAGTTTATCAGCCAGGCGCACGAACATGATCTTGGCGTTGGTGACCCGAATCAGATCGAAATCGTCGGTTATGACATCGAGCAGGAACAGCCCTGGAAATTTGTTCAGGAAGATACCTTCGCTTCGCGTGGCCAGAAAATGATCTATCACGGCTGGCTCAAGCCTTTGGAAAAACCGCTGCTGCAAACCCCGATTGTCGGCTGGAGCTACTTCGCCAGCAATTTTTACCATAATGTTTACTGGTACCCCTTTGTCGGACGGCAGCGCGTCCGCGAAGCGCTCAAAACCCCCTGGGGGCAACTTTTCGAAAAATATGGCGATGGGCAAGTCGTCATGCCGGGAATGGAACCCAAGACGGTTATTCAGGCTGGGATCGCAATTGGGGCGGTTACTGCATTGCTGGTCACAGCCGCGGTCTTGCTATCGAAAAAGAACGGATCCTAAATCTTTTTTCTAGCCAACCTCAAGGAGAGAACATGTTTAAATCGTTTGCTGAAGCCGCTGAATTTGTGCGGAAGAATAAAATCCGCATGGTTGACCTCAAATTCAGCGATCTGTGGGGAAGAGGGCATCACGTCACCATTTCAGCAAGAGAATTTACACCGGCATTGATGACCGAAGGGGTTGGTTTCGATGGTTCGAGCGTTGGCTTCAAAAGCGTAAAATCGGGCGACATGATCTTGATCCCGGATCTCGCTACAGGATTTATGGATCCATTCTGGGAATCACCTACCCTGGCGTTCCTTTGCAATATCCATGAGGCGGATACCAAAGAGATGTTTTCCCGCGATCCGCGGGAAATTGCCCGCCGGGCCGAAAAGTACCTGGTGGACAGCAAAATTGCAGACGAATCCGTCTGGGGGCCGGAACTGGAGTTTTATGTATTCGATAAAGTTGAATACGAAAACAACGTTCATACCTCACGCTACTCCGTCGACTCGTCTGAAGCCAACTGGAATGGCGCAGCCGCCGGCCACGGACATTACAACCCGATACACGGCGGTTATCACATCCTTCCCCCGCGCGATAATTTCTACAATCTGCGTTCGGATATGGTGGAAGTGCTGGAGGACATTGGCGTTCCGGTAAAATATCACCACCATGAGGTCGGCGGGCCGGGTCAATGTGAAATCGAAACACCTTTGATGGGGCTGCTTGCAGCCGCGGATGCCGCCATGCTGATCAAGTATGTGACCAAAATGGTCGCTCACCAGTCCGGCTACACCGTCACGTTCCTGCCAAAGCCGCTCTTCGGCGAGGCTGGCAGCGGCATGCACTTTCACCAGCTCCTCAGACGTGGTGGAAATAATACTTTTTATGATGCCGCCGGCCCTAACCTGCTCAGCCAGACTGCGCTCCATTATATCGGCGGACTGCTGACCCATGCGCCTGCCATCATCGGGCTGACCAATCCCAGTACCAATTCCTACCGCCGGCTGGTTCCCGGTTTCGAAGCGCCGGTGAACACCTTCTTTTCGTCCGGCAACCGCTCCGCCGCTATCCGGGTGCCCAGGTATGCCACCGAGCCCGAAAAGGTACGTTTCGAGTTCCGCCCTCCGGATGCCACCTGCAACCCCTACCTGGCTGAAGCGGCCATGTTGATGGCCGGTATCGACGGCATCCAGCGCAAAATCGACCCGACACAGGCCGGGTTTGGCCCGATCGACGAGGATATCTTTTCCTGGCCGCCAGAAAAGCGCAAGACTATCCATGCCCTACCAACTTCCCTGGAAGAAGCGTTGTGCGCCTTACAGTCAGACCAGGCGTTCCTGCTGGTCGGTGGAGTATTCAGCGCGGATTTGATCCACGACTGGATCAAGGCAAAACGCGCCGACGATCTGGCCGTCCGCGCCCGCCCGCATCCCTACGAAATTGAGTTGTATTACGACTTGTAAATAACTCCTCCCCCAAAATCCAAATTCATGGATTTTAGGGGAGGTTGGAGGGGGTAAGCGAATGTCTGGAACGACGAGGGCGTCGTTCCCTACGGTTCACATCCGTGAGGTTCAGGCGTTCGAGCCCAAAAGCGCCCTATTTCTCTCTCTTCGCCCTGCACTCCTCGCACGGGCATAACGCCCGCAGAAAATGCCAGTTGTAAATCCCGGTGTGGTGACCGTCTTCCCATTCGAACATCACCGCGTAACTGCCCACCCCTTCCAGGCCGCGCATGCGTGTTTCCGGCAGATCCGGGAATTCTGTATAGGTGAAAACGATCGGGTCAGGGTCCGCCCGCATATTTTCGTGTCCGCCGCGGCAACTGGCGCAAGGGCAGCCCAGCCGTACCAGACCAAATGGATACCGGCTGACATGCTGGTCACCCCAGGTGATGGTCAACACATGGGTCTCTCGATTGGCAGATATACTGATGGGGTTTTCAGAATCGCTCATAATTCACCTCTAAATTACGGACTCAATTCGATCACGGTTAAATAATTGGACGCAGCCCAACCGCTGCGATTGGCATCGTAGGGGGCGGTCAGGTACCACCACACGTAGCCATCCGCATCTTGCGGGCCGTCCACAACCTTGAACACTTCAGCTTCATAACCCATGAACATGACATCCGTTCCCGTGCCCGGTTCTTTGCGCAGCCGCAGCCCGTCCCCGCCGGTGCCGGATATCTGGACGTACATCCCCGTGCCGATGGCGCCAATCGTCGCTTCACCCGGGCCTGGCGTCGCTGTGGGTGTAATGGCCAGGGTCGGCAAAACCGGTGTAGAGGTTGGTGCAAAAATGACGGTTATTACGGCTGTGCCATTCCTGGCAACGGCCGAAGCGGGTCGTAAAAAGCTGGCGCCTGCAATCAGCAGTGCGAACAGGCCAATGCCGATTGCCAGCGCCGCCGGGATGACCCACAGGGAGAACGTACGCTGATTAGGAGTCATGCTATCCTGCAGTCGGCAGTAGGAAGAAGGAAATCCCAAGGATCAAGTAGACCGCCAGCAGCGCTGCGCCTTCCAGCCAGTTCGATTCACCGTCCATGGCCACCAGCGCGGTGATCAAGATGGATGCGGTCAATGCGATCAACTCAAAAATGTTGAAGACCAGCGTTAACGGGTTGCCCATCGCCAGGCTGACAAAGACCAGCAGCGGAGCCACAAAAAGCGCAATTTGCAGACTGGAAGAAACCGCTATCTCCACGCTCAATTCCATGTGGTTGCGGTAGGCGACCGTTACGGCTACCAGGTGCTCAGCCACGTTGCCAACGATGGGAATCAAGATTATACCTAGAAAAAATTCCGAAATCCCAAATTGCGCCACAACGACTTCCACCGCGCCAACCAGCAATTCACTCGCAATGACCACCCCGATGGTAGCCAGCGCCAGCACAACGATAGCTTTAGTTATGGACCAATGCGGCGCGGCATGTTCGATTTTTTCCGGGTTGACGGTTATCGGGCTGCGGGCTGCCTTCAAGCTGTAAACCAGCCCAAGCACATACAGCACAATCATGACCACAGCCACACCAAGGCTCATCGCCTCAACCCGCACGCTGGTTGGATTGCCAATGGCCGGATAAAAAAGCGAAGGGATAATCAACGCCACAACTGCCAGCAGCAGCAGGATGGAATGGTTGGAGATTTGGCGGCGGTCAAATGTCTGCAAGCCGTTTTTCGCGCCCCCGACGATCATCGCGATGCCCATCACCAATAGTAAATTTCCAAGAATTGACCCGGTGATGGAAGCCTTTACCAGCTCCAGCAGCCCGGCTTTGATGGCGATGAGCGTGATGATGAGTTCAGCGGCATTACCCAGCGTGGCGTTGAGCAGCCCGCCAATTTTTGGGCCGGTATAAACCGCCAGCACTTCGGTGGCTTCGCCGATGTACCCTGCCATCGGAACTACCCCCAGGGCAGAAAATATAAAGACATAGATCATGCCCCATTGCTGCCATTCAGCCACGATTGCGAGTAAAAATGCCAGGAGTAATAACGTCAGCGGTTTCTTTTTGATATATACAAGAAATGGTCTCATTGGCGACTCCGTTGAGTAATTATATCCGAATGCGCCCCGTAGCACACAGACGTGGGTATGTTATAATTTCAGCAACACACCCATGGACGAATCGAAAACCGTCACCCCCATCCTTGGCAATCGCTATCAGCTCATTCAAAACATCGGCAACGGTGGGATGGCTGTGGTTTACCACGCCCGCGATTTGATGCTGGAACGGCCGGTAGCGATAAAAGTTTTGCGCCAGGATTATTCCCGAAACGAAGCTTTTCGGGAGCGTTTTCGAACGGAAGCCAAAGCGGCAGCCAACCTCTCCCACCCCAACATCGTTACCGTCCATGACTTTGGCTTTGATTCTGAGCGGCTCTACCTGGTGATGGAGTATGTCCCCGGCACCGACCTTAAAACCATCCTCAAAGAACGGGTGCGGTTGCCTGTCGAGGAAGCGGTCAACATCACCATCCAGGCAGCCGCCGGTATTGGCTATGCGCATCGTGCGGGTTTGATCCATTGCGACGTCAAACCGCACAATATTCTGGTGACCCCAGACCAACGCGTCAAGGTGACTGATTTTGGCATTGCCAGGGCTATGGCTTCCATCCAACCCGACGAAAAACACGATGTGGTTTGGGGCTCTCCCCTGTATTTCTCCCCGGAACAGGCTTCTGGGGCGGCTCCCTCGCCCGCCTCGGATGTATACTCGCTGGGCGTGGTCTTGTACGAACTGATTACCGGTCGGTTGCCTTTTCACAGCAGCGATCCTGCTGAATTGGCACGTATGCACCGCGAAGCTGTCCCCGTTCCTCCGCGCAGACTCAACCCGGATGTCCCGCTGGCCCTCGAACAAATCGTAATGAAAGTCCTTGCCAAGGAACCTTCCGCCCGTTACCGCACCGCAGACCAGTTAGGACGCGTCCTTTCGAGCTTCCTTCAGTCCATGGAAACAATAAAAGCGACGCCGCTGCAGGACAGCGGCCCAATCGCAGTTTCTCGCCTGCATTCTGCCCCGAATTCCAATGGGTTCCCCTTGCAGCCGGTTTCTGAGATAACGGAAGTCGATGGAGAAGAAGAGAGCATCAATATCGATTGGGGTACCACTGGCCTGGCCCTGGCAACTTTCGTGGCGGTTGGCGGTTTAATCCCCTTCTGGCTGTGGATCTGGTTCACCTTCAATCCCCCCACCCCTTGAGCACAATTCATCGATCATGATTCTATCTGCATCCATTCTCTCAGCCGATTTCACCGACCTGCGCGGCCAGGTTCAGCAGGCCGAACAGGCCGGTGTGGACTGGATCCATGTGGATGTGATGGACGGTCATTTTGTGCCCAACATTACCATGGGCGCTTTCATGGTCGAAACCTGCAAACGCATCACCAGCCTGCCGCTGGATGTTCACTTGATGATCGAAAAGCCAGAGAGACACATCCAGGCGTTTATCAACGCTGGCGCTGACTATATTAGCGTGCACATCGAAGGCAACCCCAACATCCACCGCACCCTTCAGGCGTTACGCTCGGCCGGCGTGCACCCTGGAATTGTGCTCAACCCGGGTACCCCGGCCGGCCATGTCAGCGCGGTTCTCCCGTTTGTCGACTATGTTTTGGCCATGACGGTAAACCCGGGTTTTTCAGGCCAATCCTTCATCCCGCAAGTAGCTGGAAAGGTCAGTGAAATTCGCAAAATGCTCGACCAAATGAACCCGCAGGCCTCGATCGAAGTTGACGGCGGGATCACGGCTGAAAACCTGCCGGTTATCCAAACCGCTGGAGCCAATATTATCGTCGCCGCCACTGCGATTTTCCGGCACCCCGAGGGCATCGCCGCTGGAGTGCGGAATTTACGCAGTGCAGGGTTAAATTAAAAATGCGGCTTTCGCCGCATATTAATGGTGAATAAAAATGATGTTATGCAGTTTTGACGAGAGTACGAATGCACTTGGTGCACAGCAGCTTGCGGACAGAGCGGCCGCCCTCAAAGACGCTCGTCCGCTGCAAATTCGCCCGGAACGTCCGTCTGGTAGCCCGCATCGAGTGGCTGCGATTATGTCCGAAGGTAGTGGTCTTCCCGCAATTTTCACATTTAGCCATGATAAGATTCCCTTTCCTGCGATAATGCTATTGATTAAGACATCGCTTCAACACGCGACTGCGAATTTTACCACAACTCGTATCTTTTTTCAACTAGGATTGTTTCAAATCCAAAGAGGACAGCGAACATGAATGATTCTAATCAAATGGGCAACATCTTTATATCGCACCGCGCGATTGCCTCCATCGCCCACCAGGCTGCCCTGGGATCTTATGGTGTGGTCGGGCTGGCAGCCAAAAGCCTGGTGGAAGGCTTTGCTCAGGTCCTGGTAAAAGACCCAACCCTGGGGGTCGAAGTTGATTTTGCCAATGATGGGATTACAATTGATCTTTTTATCGTCATCGAGTATGGTACTCGAATTAAGAGCGTCGCCTCTTCTGTAGCCGATACAGTGCGCTACCAGGTTGAAAAGACTCTCGGATTGCCCGTCAAGTCAGTGAATGTGCATGTACGCGGGTTGCGCATTAGCGACCTG
Organism: Chloroflexi bacterium GWB2_54_36; assembly: GCA_001796355.1. GTDB lineage: Bacteria > Chloroflexota > Anaerolineae > Anaerolineales > Anaerolineaceae > Bellilinea. The sequence continues at coordinate 36,950 of MGMG01000082.1, forward strand.
GATTAAAGAATTATTGGAGCTTTCAGGAGAGTTATGGGCGCAGACGTTCAATTTCCGGCTATGACCGATGGTCGTGAGATTATCAAAAAAACAACTTTAGACGGACAGGGTTTAAAAATTCTGGTCGAGGCCGGATTAACCTGGCTAAAGGCCAATCAGCAGTTGGTCAATTCACTCAACGTTTTCCCGGTTCCAGATGGCGATACCGGCACCAATATGGTGCTGACCATGCAGGCTGCTTACGGTGAAATCGTTCAATCCAACGAGAGTAATATCGGTAAAGTGGCACATGCCATCGCCCATGGCGCATTAATGGGTGCCCGCGGGAATTCCGGAGTCATACTCTCACAGCTCTGGCGGGGTTTTGCACGCGCGCTCGATAATTTGCCGGAGATGAACGGTGAAACGTTGATCACCGCGCTGACCGAGAGTAAGAACACCGCCTATAAGGGTGTTGTCCGCCCGGTGGAAGGTACGATACTGACCGTCGCTAAAGACATTGCAGCGGCGGCGGACAAATTTCGCGGCAAGGATTTTACGCTGGATGTACTAGAGGCCATAGTCGAGGAAGCTGACCGGTCGGTGGAAAACACGCCCAACTTGCTGCCTATTCTCAAACAGGCCGGTGTCGTCGATTCAGGCGGCAAAGGGCTTTTCATTATCCTGGAAGGCATGCTGCGGTTTATCAAAGGCATGCCGCTGGAATCAACCGCTGTGGTCCAACCCTTATCGCAGATGGAACTGGACGGCGCCATGGAAGAAGTTGAACCAGGGCAGGATTACGAAGTGGTGGTTGATTTCCGTCCCAACAACAATTTGGATCTCGAAAAATTTTACAGCGACCTGTCTGAGATGGGCACCTCCATCCAGGTTGGCGAAGGGGACGGCATGTATCGCATGCACATTCATGTCCCAACCGACAAGCGCTACGAGCCGATTGAATACACCATGGAGTTAGGCACCGTAACCAAAGTTGCCATCGAAAATTTATTGGCGCAGATGGAAGACCAGAAAGGCAAATCCGACGAAAAGATCAATTTCACGCCCATCGAGCCCGGTCAAATTGCGGTCATTGCCGTTTCGCCTGGCGCAGGTTTATCCCGGATTTTTGCCAGCCTGGGCGTCGCCGCTGTGGTGGAAGGCGGCCAGACGATGAACCCAAGTACCGAAGAAATCATTCATTCTTTCGAAAATTTACCCACCGACCGGGTCATCCTGCTGCCGAATAACAAAAATATCATTTTAGCAGCCCAAAATGCCGCTCAGATGACCGTCAAGAAAGTCGCGGTAATTCCCACAAAAACGATACCTCAAGGGTTGAATGCAATGTTACGCCACGATCCGGATGGCGACTTGGCTGAACTTGCCCGTGAAATGGAATCAGCCATTTCCGAGGTGGAAACCGGCGAGATTACCATTGCCACTCGCTCGGTAGAAATCAACGATGTAGCTGTCCAACAGGGCGAGGTCATAGCCCTCTTGAATGGCACCCTGGTTGCATCAGCTAAGGACATTCAGTCAGCCTGCATGGAATTGCTGGAAAAAGCGGATACCGCAGACCGCGAGCGAATCACCCTGTTTTATGGAGAAAATTATTCGCGCCAGGAAGTCAATAAACTGAGCGATGAAATCCGTAAAGTATACCCGCGGCATGAGATCGAGCTCCACGAGGGCGGACAACCACACTACCAACTCATCTTGTCCATAGAATAACTGCATGCTGCCCATTTGCATCCTAACCGATAGTTCAGCCCAATTCCCCCAGCATTCCTTCCCCGGCCAGAACTTGGTGAGAGTAATTCCGCATGATGTTGAAATTGGCGGAAAACTTTATCCGGAAGGCAAAGATGTCAAAATTGGGTCGTTTCCGACTTCCGCCTTCGATCCAGGCACCCCGCGGTTGGTTCCGCCCAGCCCGGCAAAGTTCGCGGATTGGTTTACCGGGCTGAGTAGAGAGTTCAATGAAATCCTGGTTGTGCTGCATGACAATCATTTTTCGGCCGCTTACGACAACGCCGTCCAGGCAGCCGTTGAACTCAAGGCCAGTCGATCGATCCAGGTAATCAACGCACAGACCATTTCAGCCGGACTGGGCGTACTGGTTCAGATTGCCGCCGAAGCCTTACACAATGGCGCTGGCGCGGTTGAGACCGAACACCTGATCCGCCGCCAGATTCCCCACATATACACCGTGATCTGCACGCCTGGACTGTCTTATCTCCATCAAGTTGGCATCATCGACCGGGCGCAGGCCGTTGTTGGCGAGATGCTCAACTTCATCCCGGTATATACGTTGGAGGAAGAGCGCCTGACCCCGCTGGAGAAGGTTCGCTCCTACCGTCAGACAGTTGACCTTTTTGTCGAATTTTTGGAAGAATTCGAAAATTTACGCCACATTGCCCTGGTTCAATCCATCCCGCCGCTATTGACCGATACCCGCAGCGTCCGCCAGTTGTTCCAGGAAATCTACCCGAATACTACTTACAGCGAGCACAATATCAATATCCCGCTGGCGGCTCTGCTGGGTCCGCGGGCGCTTGCCATGCTGGCAGTTGAGAAAATACACTAGAAGGCTGGCCTAATGCCACCCTGTAGCGCAGCATGACAACTAAAAGCCATATGTCACCCTGGAACGCAGCGGTCGCGAAGCATCCTGTGGAAGGGTCTACCAACTGACGACTAGATGCTTCACTGCGTTCACTCACAGAGTGCCCTGTGGGCAGCATGACAAAACGCTTCACCCTGCGGACGGGAGACCAGTGCAATCAATGATCGCTCTGCGGGCGGAGGCTGGTGTGCTCATAGCTTTCTTTTTGTGCGTTTTTATACAACTTCAATCTGCGGTTATGCCTGGAACATCGAAAGAATAAGGTAAAATAGCTGTATGCCTTCTCCGCTAGAAAAATTGAGAAAATTCCTAATCTTAGAGTCTGAACGCGGTTACGATAATCGCGCAGTCGTCGGCGGCCTGGATAAAATCCTTCCCACCTGGAAAACCGAAGCAGTCTCATATGGATTGCCGGAAACCACCATCCAACTGGTCGAAAATGCGCTGATCGCCTATCCGCAAATGGATATCCGCGAGCGCGCTGAAGGGATTAAGATCCTCCTGGAGCAGATTGGGGCGGCGAATGGCGTTGAATTGAAAACGCCTCCGCCTGCGCAGGAACTCAACCCGGCTGCACACCAGATATTTACCCCGGCAGAAGAGACCGCAACCGAACCAGCCGGCAGCTACCAGCCAGGTCATGTACGCGCAGCCACCCAGAATCAAAGCGGGTTGATTGGCCTGACGGCCGACCTGACCGTCTTGAGCGGCATTGGGCCAAAAACCGCCCAGACGCTGGAGCAGCTTGGCTTGCATACTCTGGAAGATTTGTTATATTACTTTCCCCGCCGTTACGACGATTATTCGCAAATGAAGCCCATCAACCGGCTGCAATATGGCGATGAGGTTTCGATTCTGGCCAATGTCAAGAGTGCGTTCACCCGCAACATCAAGGGCGGCAAGCTTACCATGACCGAAGCCGTGGTCGAGGACGGCACCGGCGCGCTGCGGGTCACCTGGTTCAACCAGCCCTGGCTCGAGAAATCCATTCGCCCCAATACCCAGTTGGTTCTATCCGGCAAAATCGATATGTATCTCGGCCGGCTGAGCATGAATAGTCCGGATTGGGAACCCATCGAGCAGGAGCACCTGCACACCAACCGCATCGTCCCGGTGTATCCGCTGACCGCCAAGGTCACCCAAAAATCTTTGCGCAAAATGATGCACCAGACGATCACCTTCTGGTCGCCACGCATCCCCGAATTTTTGCCGCGTCCGGTGATCGAGCAGGCCAACCTGTCCTCCATCAACCAGGCATTGCTGCAAGTCCACTTCCCGGATACCCTCGACAAGCTGCATGCCGCTCAAGAACGCCTGGCGTTTGATGAAATTTTCCTGTTGCAACTGGGCGTTATCCGTCAGAAACGCGCCTGGCAGTCCAACACAGCCCAATCCTTCACCGTAACGGATGACTGGCTTCAGGAAAAGCTCACCCGCTTGCCCTACCCGCTTACCGGAGCACAGCAGCGCACCATCGAAGAGATCCGGTCTGACTTGGCTTCGGGCAATCCCATGAATCGCCTGCTGCAGGGCGATGTCGGATCGGGCAAAACCATCGTTGCCGCGCTGGCCATGGCCTTCGTCACAAACGGCGGCGCCCAATCAGCCATCATGGCGCCAACCAGCATCCTGGCGGAACAGCACTATCGCACCCTTAACACTTTGATGAGCGCAGACGAAAGTGAGGGTTCTCTCAACCTCTACCAGCCGGGTGAAATCCGCCTGCTGCTGGGTGATACGCCCGAATCTGAAAAGCAGGAAATCCGCGCTGGCCTGGCCGATGGCAGCATCAAGGTAATCGTTGGCACCCACGCCTTGATCGAAGGGCCGGTTGAATTCAAACGGCTACAAATAGCCGTGGTCGATGAACAGCATCGCTTCGGCGTCGCCCAACGTTCCGCATTACGGGCCAAAGGCGACAACCCGCATCTGTTGGTCATGACAGCTACACCCATCCCGCGTTCCCTTGCGCTCACGGTGTATGGGGACCTCGATATTTCGGTCATGGATGAAATGCCTGTAGGACGTCTGCCCATCGAGACCCATGTACTCGCGCCGGTAGAGCGTGAACGCGCCTACACCTTCATCCGCAGTCAGGTCGAACAGGGACATCAGGCTTTCATCATCTACCCGTTGGTCGAAAAAGGCGAAAAAGAAGATGCCCTGGCCGCCGTAGAAGAACGCGATCGGCTGCAGCGCGAGGTCTTCCCCACCTTGAAGCTCGGCCTGCTTCACGGCCGCATGAAGCCTGAAGAAAAAGACCAGGTGATGACGGCTTTCCGCGGCCAGGAGAACCAGGTTCTCGTCTCGACCTCGGTAGTCGAGGTTGGGGTGGATATCCCCAATGCCACAGTGATGATGGTAGAGGGCGCCAATCGCTTTGGGTTGGCACAGTTGCACCAGTTCCGCGGGCGCGTTGGGCGCGGCGCTGAACAATCGTATTGTCTTCTCATTCCCGATAATGATGATGCGGTCGAAAACGAACGATTGCAGGTGATGGCGCAAACCAACGACGGCTTCGTCCTGGCTGAGCGCGATCTCGAACAGCGCGGCCCGGGCGATTTCCTGGGTACCCGCCAGGCCGGATTTGCCGAACTGCGCATGGCGAACCTGTCGAACGTGCGGTTGATCGAAAAAGCCCGCCATTTCGCCCATCAAGTGATCGAAAATGATCCTGAATTGCAATCTTCCGAGCATAAAGCACTTCTTTCAACCCTCGACCGTTTTTGGACAAACGGACGGGGCGATATCAGCTAGTTCAAGGGAAAATCATGGTTCGTGCTGTATTTCCAGGTACCTTCGACCCCATTCATTACGGCCACATCGACATTGCCCGCCGGGCCTCACTCCTGTTCGATGAAATCATCGTTGCGGTTTACGACCGCCCATTGAAAAATCTGCTTTTCACCCCCGAAGAACGCATTGCCTTTGTCGAAAAATCCTTTGAAAATGACCCAAAATTCAAGGTGATGGGCTACGGTAGTCTCACTGTGGAATTTTGCAAGCAGGTCAACGCCCAGGTGGTGGTACGCGGCTTGCGCGTATTTTCCGACTTCGAACACGAGTTCCGCATGGCGCTGGCGAACAAACGCCTCTACCCCGAAATTGAGATGTGCGCGTTAATTACCTCCGAATCGCACACATTCCTCTCATCCTCAACCGTGCGTGAGATCGCCTCGCTTGGCGGCGATGTTTCCAGCATGGTTCCCCCTTACGTCCATGAGGCTCTAAAAAAACGTTTTTTAGAACTGGGCGATAAGCAAAATATTATTCCCAGCATCGCTTTAAGGGATTAAATTACAAAATATGGTTTAATAATGGTTAGCGAAATGGTCTGATTATTGCACTTGATGGCAGATGAGTAAACTGCGGAGGAACGAATGGACATCCTACATCTTGTAGACCGGCTTGAAGAGCTCTTCAACGAAAGCAAACCCATCTGGTTTACCCACAGCGTGATTGTGGATGAAGACCGAATGCTGGACTTGATCGACCAGATGCGGGTGTCTATCCCTGAAGAAATCAAAAAAGCCCAGCAGATTATCATCCAACGAGATCGGATCCTGGCACAGACACAGGAAGAATCCAGCCGCACGCTCAACATTGCCCGCGAAAAAGCGGATGTGCTGATCGACCGCGATCCGGTCATTCAAGCTGCTCAGGTGCGAGGCGAACAGATCATCCAGCAGGCGCGGGCTGAAGCCGAAATAACCCGCCGTGAAGCGGACGAATATGTCCTGCAAACGCTTTCGACGGTTGGCGAAGAGTTGGAGCGCCTGCTCAACCAGGTTCGCAACGGTGTCCGGACGTTGCAATCCGAACGCCAGCAGGCTCAAACTTCGCAGCAGCCTCCCAAATAAGGCCATTACAATGAATATAAAAAGCCCCCAGTGACCGTTACATCTCAGGGGGCTTTTCGTTTACAGTTGGCCTGGGAAATTTTATTATCCCGCCTTCTCAGCCTCGGCTTTTCTTTCTGGCGTTGACTCAGTACTCGATTTGTCTTCCTTCTTGGGTTTTGCCCGCTTCGGCCGGGATTTCTTCTCGGTGGCTGGCCGCAGGGCTAATCCCAGCACCTGATCCATATGGGTCACCGGGACAATTTTCAAGTCCTGCCGCACCTTTTTAGGCAAATCGACCAGATCCTTCATATTGCGCTCCGGGATGATGATGGTCTTCAAACCAGCCCGGTGCGCAGCCAATAGTTTTTCGCGGATGCCTCCAACGGGAAGCACCTTGCCGCGCAGGGTAATTTCACCGGTCATGCCGACTTCTTTTGAGATACCGCGTTCGGTAAAGGCGGAAATCAGCGCGGTAGCGATGGTGATGCCAGCGCTTGGGCCGTCCTTTGGGATGGCGCCTTCCGGGATGTGAATGTGAACGTCAAGGCGCTCAAACGCATCCGCCTCGATGTCCAGTTCCTTCGCCCGCGATTTCAGGTATGACAAACCGGCCTGGGCGGACTCCTGCATCACATCGCCAATCTGGCCAGTGATCTGCATCGCGCCTTTGCCGTCTAGGATCAAGACTTCCACTGGCATAATGTCGCCGCCACTTTCGGTCCATGCCAGCGCGGTCGCGACGCCAATTTCGTCCTGCATCTCTGCCTGGGTCTGGAAGAACTGCGGCGGCCCAAGGAACCGTTCTACTGTTTTGGGTATCAAATGGGTCGGGTAATGTTTTTTCTCCGACTTCAATCGCGCTATTTTGCGGGTCACCCGGCCAATTTCTCTTTCCAAGTTGCGCACGCCGGCTTCGTAGGTGTATTCACGAATGATTTTGGATAACGCCTGCTCCTGGAAAACGATTTCATTGTCTTCCAACCCGCTCTCTTCCACCTGGCGCGGGATCAGGAAGCGCTTGGCGATTTCCAATTTTTCCTCTTCGATGTACCCCGGGAACTCGATCACCTCCATTCGGTCGAGCAGCGCGGACGGGATATACCCCAGGTAGTTAGCCGTGGTGATAAACATGACCTTCGAAAGGTCAAATGAAAGTTCCAGGTAATGGTCGGAGAAAGCGTGATTCTGTTCCGGGTCTAGCACTTCGAGCAATGCAGCCGAGGGGTCGCCACGGAAGTCAGCACCCAGCTTATCGATCTCATCCAGCATAAACAGCGGATTGACTGTCCCGGCGCGGCGCATGGTCTGTAGAATTCGCCCGGGCAGCGCCCCAATGTAGGTCCGGCGGTGACCGCGGATTTCAGCTTCATCCCGTACCCCACCCAGCGAGACTCGCACAAATTTACGCCCCAAAGCCTCAGCGATCGACCGTCCCAGGGAAGTCTTTCCCGTTCCCGGGGCGCCAACGAAACATAGAATTGGTTGGCGCGGCTTGCGCGGTTTCAGACTGCGAACCGCAATATATTCTAGTATTCGATCTTTGGCTTTTCCCAGACCATAATGGTACTTTTCCAGGACGGCAGCGGCGTGCGCCACATCCAGGTTATCTTCCGACTCGACTGACCAGGGCAGTTCGAGGATCCAGTCCAGATAGGTACGAATGATGCCGACTTCGGGGGCCATGGCCGGCATTTGCTGCAAGCGGTCCACTTCCTTTAGCGCCGTGACGCGAACTTCATCCGGTAATTGGGCAGAGATCACCTTCTCCCGTAGTTCCAGGGTCTCCCGGGTAAAAATATCGCCTTCGCCGAGTTCTGTTTGGATGGCTTTCATCTGCTCGCGCAAATAGAACTCGCGCTGGCTGCGGTCCACCTCGGATTGGACGCGGTTCTGTATCTCGTCTTCCAGTTGCAACACGTCCAATTCCTGCGCCAGCAGCCAGTTGACCCGTTTCAGTCGTTCCATCGGATTGACCAGCATCAGCAGCGCCTGGCGTTCGTAGAACGGCAGCGAGATAGCTGTGGCAACCATATCTGCCAGCCAGCCGGGTTCGTGAATATTGACCGAAAACAGGTGCGCCTCATCCGGCAGGCTGCGGTCAAGCTGGACACAACGTTCGAAGAGATCGCGGGTCGTGCGCATTAAGGCTTCTGTCTGGCGTTTGACTTCAGTGGGCTCTTCGATCACCCGGGCACGAACCCGGTAGTGCGGTTCGAGTTGAACGAATTCCAATATCTCCAGGCGGCGCCGCCCTTGAATCAGGGCTGAATTATTGCCATCCGGGATATCCAGCAGACGGCCAACTGCTATTTCCATTCCGATGCTTAAGAAATCAGCCGGGGTAAGATCTTCTTTTTCCGGGTCTTTGGCAACCAGAGCGATCATGGTCTCAAAGCCAAACTGGGCTTCCTGAATAGCCAGCAGGTTGGGTCCAGGCGTAATAAATATGGGTGCGACCATGCGCGGGAACACGACGATGTCGCGCATGACCATCGCCGGGCACTCGATCACGCCGTCCTTATTCGGGACAGCATCCGGCATCTGGTATAGTTCCTCGGTACGCTGGTGCAGCGCCGAGCTAAATTCTTCGTTGTCGCGGTCTTTCTGAATCCAGTTATCTTTCTTCATCCAATCGTCCAATCGGGTGAGTGCTTGCCCACCATAGATTTTTCAAGCATGTTTAAGGTTAATCTTTTTTTCAAACCAGTATTGGCGCGCGCCAGCCGCAATGAAGATGCTGCCTGTGATCACCAGAGCGCCATCCGGTTTCAGGTTGGCATACACTTGTTCGAGGGCGGACTCAAGCTGCGGATCGATAGCAACGGGCAGGCCAAATTTCTGTGCCGCTTCACCTAGCTGTACGGCGTCATAGGAGCGCGGATGCACGGATTGCGTGACCATGATGCTTTCTATCACCGGAGAAAGAGCACCCAGCATGCCGGTTACATCCTTGTCTTCGGACGCGCCAAAGACCAGCCCAACAGTCCGCCCGGGCAGATAATCGCGAATGGTCTGAGCCAACTTTTCAGCCGAATCGAGGTTATGAGCTGAGTCGATTACCACCAACGGATCGTTCTGCAATATTTCAAAGCGTCCCGGCCAGGAAACAGAGGCAAAACCTTGCTTGATACTCGCGCTACTGATTTTTATGCCTGTCTTGTGTAAAACCTTCAATGCAGCATAAGCAGTCAGCGCATTTTGCACCTGATGCGCGCCCAACAACGGCAGGCTGAAGGAGGTCGCTCGGCTGTTTCCGTTCGTTCCGGCTGCGGGTCGGATTGTAAACTCTTGCCCGGCAAGAGAATGTTGCGTCAGGCTGGCAAAATAGGCATCATCGGTGAAAAGGATCGGGGCGCGGCGCTCTTTCGCTATTTTTTTCAGCACCGCTGCTGCTTCCGGTTTTTGATACGCAACTACGACCGGCCGGCCAGGCTTGATGATACCGCCCTTCTCGACCGCAATTTTTTCCAGCGTGTCCCCCAGCACGTTCATATGGTCCATGGACAGTGAGGTGATGACCGACACCAGTGGATCGACGATATTGGTCGCGTCCAACCGGCCGCCCAGCCCGACCTCGATGACCGCAATATCCACCTTTTCCTCAGCAAAGTACAGGAACGCAGTCGCCGTCGTCAATTCGAAGGTCGTCAGCTGTTCGATTTTGGCAACTTCAGGTTTTAATCGTTCGACCAATTCCACCAGCCGCTCATGCGAAACCGGCTGGCGGTTGACCTGAATCCGCTCGGTGTAATCCACCAGGTGCGGCGAGGTGTAAAGCCCTACCTTATACCCGGCTTTTTGCAATACGCTGGCAATCATCGCGCTGGTGGAGCCTTTGCCCTTGGTTCCGGCAACATGCACCACCGGGTACTGCCTGTGCGGTGAACCCAATGCCGCGGCCAACGCTGCCATCCGCCCCAGATCAAATTTCTCTGGCGAGTAGCGCAGACTGCGCGTCAGGCTGTAATCCACAAAGCTGTACAGGTAATCCAGCGTGCTTTGGTAAGCAGCTTCCACATTTTCCATCTAGAATCCGTCCGGCGTGCTGAATAATATGCAGGGATTGTAACCAACCGCACCTCTTTTCGCAAGCGATTGACAGCGATTGACAGTTTACCCCGTCCAATCTTCTGGACGCTTGACCGCACCTGCAGGTCGTGTCACAATTATCCGGCAAGGTTGAACCTAATGGCAATCGGAATTCTCACCTTACACCTGCAGCTTCCAGGTTGTACTTCGTTGAAAGAAAAACGCAGCCGGATCAAACCGGTGCTGGCGCGGCTGCACCGTGAATTTAATGTGTCAGCCTCTGAAGAGGGTTTCAATGACCGCTGGCAGGAAGCGCGGTTGGTATGCGCTATGGTCAGTAATGACGCCAGTTTTTCCCGCCAGGCGTTACAAACCGTACTCAGCTTTACCGAAGAGCATTTTCCCGATCTTTACATTCTGGAACATCGCATCGAAATCTTGTAATCAAGGATAATTGTATGGATCTCAAACTAAATGGAAAAATTGCGCTGGTGACCGGGTCGAGCCGCGGCCTGGGGTTTGCGGTTGCCCTGTCGCTGGCCGAAGAAGGCGCTCAGGTGGCCATCAACAGCCGCAACACCGCCGAAGCCACCAGCGCGGCCCAACGCATCCATCACGCGACCGGCGCCAGGGTATTGCCATTGATCGCCGATGTCACCGCTGCTGCCTCGGCGGACTACCTGGTTTCCGAGACAGTCCAATATTTTGGCGGGCTGGACATTCTGATCACCAATGCCGGCGGGCCGCCGTCCGGACCCTTTGAATCCTTCGATGACGCGACCTGGCAGCACGCAATTGAATCATCGTTCCTGAGTCACGTGCGCCTGATTCGGGCAGCCTTGCCGCATTTGCGGAAATCTACCACCCCATCGGTTCTGACCCTCACCTCGTACTCGGTCAAGCAGCCGATACCCAACCTGGTGCTCTCTAACAGCATTCGCGCCGCCACGGCCAGCTTGACCAAAACGCTCTCTCTTGAACTGGGGGCTCAGGGCATCCGCTTCAACTCCATTCTGCCCGGCTGGACAGAGACTGAGCGCGTTACCGAATTGATGAAATTCCGGGCCGATTCCAACGGTACCACCATAGCAGAGGAAATTAACCGCCAGGCGCAGGTTATTCCGCTCGGACGCCTGGCCCAGCCCGAGGAATTTGCCCGGGCAGCCGTGTTTTTAGTCTCACCAGCCGCCAGCTACATCAACGGCGTCATGCTGCCGGTCGATGGCGGTGCAATCCGGGGTGTCTGACAAATACCAGGCGAGCGCGTTATTTCGGACAGAATCGGGTACAATTGGGGCGCTCCCTTTGGCATGGACTTCCCCCTTATTTACCGGTATCGGAGAGAAATAATGACATTTGACCATACGATGCTGCAAAAGCAGCTGGAACGCATCCTGCCCACCGTTCAAAAACCCGGTCGTTATGTTGGCGGTGAACTCAACCAGATCGTCAAAGACTGGGACGGCGTTGAGACGCATATCGCGCTCGCCTTCCCGGATATTTATGACCTTGGCCTGCCGAACCTCGGGTTGGCCATTCTGTATCAAACCCTAAACGCCCGCGAGGATGTCTTTGCCGAACGGGTTTACAGCCCCTGGACGGACATGGAATTGGCTATGCGCAAATCGAGCATCCCTTTGTATGCGCTTGAGTCTCACCGTCCAATCGCTGACTTCGATATTCTGGCTCTCACCTTGCCGTACGAGACGCTGTATACCAACACGCTCAACCTGCTCGACCTGGCGGGAATTCCGCTATATGCTGCGCATCGCTCGGATCAGCACCCGCTGGTAATTGCCGGCGGGCATGCCTGCTACAATCCCGAGCCTATGTCAGCTTTCATCGATGCCTTTGCCATTGGCGAGGGCGAGGAAATGATCCACGATATCGTAAATGCTTACCAGGCCTGGAAACGCAGCGGTCAGCCGCGCGCTACGCTGCTCAAAGCACTGGCGCATGTTTCCGGATTGTACGTCCCCGCCTTATATGAGCCGGATTACCACCCGGATGGCACGCTGCGTGAGCTTCGGCCGCTTGACCCGGCAGCGCCGCGCAGGATCACCAAGCGCATCGTCGCCAAGCTGCCGCCCCCACCCACAAATTTCATTGTGCCATCCATCGACGTGGTGCATAACCGGGTCGCCGTCGAGATCATGCGTGGCTGCACCCGCGGCTGCCGCTTCTGCCATGCCGGCTTCATCAACCGCCCGGTGCGCGAGCGTCCGGTGGAAGAGATTCTGCAAGCAATACAAACCGCTCTCAAACAGACCGGTTATGAAGAAGTTGCTCTGTTATCCCTCTCATCTTCTGACTATACGCAAATTATTGATCTGGTGGACCAGGTCAGCAAGCATGCCAGCGAAAATCACCTGACCATCTCCCTGCCTTCGCTGCGCATTGAGACCTTTTCCATCGACCTGATGGATAAGCTCAAAAGCTCGCGGCAAGGCGGCTTTACCCTGGCGCCCGAGGCTGCCACCGACCGCATGCGCGCCACCATCAACAAACCAATCGCGGCTGAGCAATTGCTCGAGACCGCCCGGGCCATTTACTCCCGCGGCTGGTCCACCATCAAACTCTATTTCATGATCGGGCATCCCTCCGAAACACTGGAAGACGTGCGCGCCATCGTCGATTTGTGCAAGGCTGTTATCGCCGAAGGGCGTAAAATCATTGGCAAACGCGCGGTATTGCATGCCGGGGTCAGCACCTTCGTCCCCAAACCGCATACCCCCTTCCAGTGGGCGCCGTGCGACACCCAGGAACAAATCCAGGCCAAACAGCAGCTTCTGCGTAGTGAATTGCGCGGGCCAGGCCTTAAAATGACCTGGACCAGCCCCAAAGATACCATGTTGGAGGCCTGGCTCTCCCGCGGCGACCGCAGGATGGCCGAGGTGATCTACAACGCCTGGCAGAATGGCGCGAAATTCGACGCCTGGCAAGATCAATACCGCTATGAAATCTGGCAGGTGGCCTTCGAACAGGCGGGGATCGACCCGGCATTCTACACGCACCGCATGCGCGCCGAAGATGAAATCTTTCCCTGGGATCACATCTCACCGGGCGTGCGCAAATCCTTCTTGTTGGGCGAATACCGCGCCAGCCAGACGCAATCCTTCCGCAGCGACTGCCGCGAGAGCTGCTTTGCTTGCGGCATTCTACCAACCTTTGCCGAGCTGCGCCGCGCAAACCCAGGCAAACACTGGATGTGCCCGGAAGTGCCCATCCGAAAGAAAAAAGCTGTGCTGGAACCTGTCGCATCATGATGCGCTGCCGGATCACTTACCGCAAGACTGCGCCGCTGCGCTATACCGGCAATCTGGACATCCAGAAGATCTGGGAGCGCTACCTGCGCCGCGCCGGCTTGCCCGTCGCTTACTCGCAGGGCTTTCATCCCCAGCCGCGCATCCAGCAAGCCTGCCCGCTGCCATTGGGCTTCCTCTCGCAAGCAGAACTGGCCGACATCTACCTGGACAATGATACGCTGCGCCCGGATGACATTACCCGCTCGCTGCAAGCCATGCCGTATCCAGGGATTGAGATTGCAGCTGTGGAAGAGATTGATTTGACCGAAGCTACCTTGGCAGGCCGCGTCATTGCCACGGAGTATCTGGCTGAATGGATCGATCCACTAGATGCTGACCAGCTTACTTCCAAGGCGTCTGCACTACTCAACGCGCCGCAGTTGCTGCGTTCCCGTCGTGACAGGAATTATGATCTGCGTCCATTGATCGAAGCTCTGGAGGTCCTGCCAGCCGATTCCAGCCACAATGCCATGCTGCGCATGCAACTATCTGCGCGGCAGAGTGCCACCGGACGCCCGGAGGAAGTCGTATCCGCGCTCGGATATGCCCCCTATGATGCACGCTTCACCCGGACGCGTATCATGTTCACCCCTTGACCTCAATGCCGGCATCCGAATCCCCTGCAAAGCACGACCTTCGATTTTTTCAGTGCAGCAACCCGAACTGCTCGCTGCGTTTTCCTGCCCCTGCCGAAAAGGCAGACTGGCTACTGTGCCCGCGCTGCAAATCACCAGCCCAACCGCTAGTTACCCGGGATGAGGTTGCCAGTCACAATCCGCGCCAGGAAGCTGCCAGTCCGCAACCGCATCTTGAGGTCCTGCTCGACAATATCCGCTCCACCTTCAATGTAGGCGCCATGCTGCGCACCTCGGACGGCGCCGGAGTCAGTCATGTGCATCTGGGAGGCATCACGCCGCAGCCTGATAACCCGCGTATTGCCAAGGTCTCGCTGGGCGCTGAATTTGCCGTCCCCTGGAGCTACCATACCAACGGTTTGGCAGCCGTCCAGGAGTGCAAAACCCGCGGGCTGCAAATTTGGGCGCTCGAAATTATCCCGGGTGCCGTTTCGATTTTCGATATTCCGCCGGAAACAGCCGCTCAACCTGCGCTGCTGGTAGTGGGCAACGAGGTTGGCGGCATCGACCCGGGTATTCAGGAACTCTGCGACCAAAGCTTTTGGATTCCCATGCAAGGTTATAAACGCTCGCTCAACGTTGCGGTCGCCTTTGGTATCGCGGTATACACCCTGCGGCATGCGTACCTCATTCGCGAAAATTCGCTTGACCCCCATCAAGTAAGCACGCTACAATAAACCCGTTATTATATTTATGCCCGGAGCCCGCCTATGCCAATTTATGAATATGTTTGCCAGGAATGCGGTATGCGCTTTGAGGCGCTGCGCCCAATGAAAGACGCCGATGTAGCCATCACCTGCAAAAAGTGCCATGGTTCGAATACTCAGCGCGCCTTATCGTTGTTCAATGCCACTTCCGGCGGCCAAACGGTCGCTGCATCCGGTGGATGCGGCAACTGTGCGGGCGGGTCGTGTTCATCCTGCGGTCATCATTAACGCTCAAGCCAACCATACCCTATGAAAAATTCATACGTCAATAAACACGTTCTCGTCACCGGCGGCTCGTCCGGTATTGGCCTGGCGGTGGCCAAACTGGCTGCCAGCCAGGGCGCCCATGTCACCATTTTGGGTAGGCGTTTGGAAGCATTGGAGCAGGCGCAGCAGGAAATTCAAAAAGCACGCAGCGCTGACACCTTCGTTCAAATCCTGGCTGCTGATGTCTCGCAGGAGCAGGAAATCAGTTCCACTCTTAACGGTTTAATTGCCGATCGGGGATTACCGGACATAGTGGTCAACTGCGCCGGCGTCACCCACCCGGGCGCCTTCCACGAATTGTCCACGGATATTTTCCGCTGGAATATGGACATCAACTATTTCGGCACCGTGTATGTCCTTAAAACTCTGGTACCTGGCATGATCCAGCGCCGCTCTGGTAGCATCATCAACATCTCCTCAGGTGCAGGTTTATTTGTTTTTTACGGCTATTCCGCCTATGGCGCATCCAAGTCGGCGGTGAACGGCCTCTCGGAAGCCCTGCGGATGGAACTGAAACCCTTCGGTATCCAGGTATCGCTGGTGCTCCCGGCCGATACCGATACACCGCAACTAGCCTACGAAAATCGATTCAAGCCGGAAATTACCCGCATGATCAATCAGGTTGGCGGTTTGATGCAGCCGGAACAGGTAGCCAAAGAAATATTGGAGCAGGCAGCGCGCGGCAAATACCTGATTCTCCCGGGAAATGACATTAAATTCCTTTACGTTCTTTTACGGATTTTCGGGCGCGGCGCTTTTTACGCCTACTTCGACGGGTTGGTCCGCCGGGCGTTCAATCGCGCCCCGAAAGCCAAACCAGGTCTCGGCCGCCAGGACCAAAGCGGCCCAGATTAAGTCCGACATCACCAGGTGGATCATTTGCAGCCACACAGGCGCCAATAAATAGATGTTAAGGATGCCCAGCGCCAGTTGGCAGGCAAACAGGCCGATCAACAGATTGGTAATTTTGGTTTGAATGGTCATCCGGCGGCGGCTCCTCAGCCAGAACACGGCTGCCAGCAGATAAACCCCAACGGACGCAGCGATCACCGGATGCAGTATTCTCAGCCGGATGAGGAAATGGGCAGTAGGAGAGAAATCCTGCTGAATACCTTCGGCCAGCGAGGCAGCCGGAAAAAGGGTATCGCCCAGCGCCGTGACCGCTCCGCTTGCGCCAAGCACCAACATTCCAACCAGGCCCACAACCAGGATAACGCCGTTTATTCCAGGCCATGCCAACCGCTCAGGCTCACCACGTGCTGCCCACCAGGCGGTTAATGTCAGCGCCCCCAGCAACAAATAAGTGTTGACCAGGTGCACCATCATCGAAAATGCGCGGGTGAGCGAGGTGTTTTCTGCGACCAGTTCAAACAGCACCAGTCCGGCGCCAACCAGCGCTTCGGTCGAGGTAAACACAACCGCAAAAACTGCCGCTTTGCGAACCAGGCTGCCTTTGACGAAAGCCCGCCACGCCCAGATGACCAGGATGACAACCAGCACGAGCGTCAGCCCGCTCGAAACCCGGTGTGAGAATTCCACTATGGTTTCAATCCGTGGTTCACGCGGAATGATCACGCCGTTGCACAAAGGCCAGTGCGCACCGCAGCCTGCCCCGGAACCTGTCGCCCGAACATAAGCTCCCCAGGCAATCACCAGCAGGTTATAAAAAAATACGCTCCAGGCGTAAATCGCGAATTTTCGTTGGCTCGACACAGGCTTTCCTTGCTTTCGCGTCATTGATTTCTCCGATTTCCCTAATTTTACCTGTCTTTACCTGTGTCGTTCAATTCGGCCTTAACCTGCCGGTAGGGACGGCTCGCGATCGCGGTTTTGGCATCCCCGCCCACAGGGTGCTCTGCGAGCGAGCGTAGTGAGTGGTAGCTGTCCCTGCCTCTATCGATTAGTACCAAACAATAGATTTTGATCTTCTCCGTGTGCTCTGCGCCTCCGTGGTGATTGTTTTTTCGCATTAATCGTTCAGCCAGCCCTATGATATACTACTCACGGTAGTACCCAAACCCATCATCAGGATCAGGAGAGATTATGAAAAAGGATTTTCTCGCCGTAGCCGATTACTCACCTGCGGAGCTGCAAGGGTTACTAGATCTGGCAGTACGCCTTAAGAAAGAGCGGATGAGTGGCGGAAATGCTCCCGTACTGAAAGGCAAAGTGCTTGGCATGGTCTTCCAAAAACCGAGTTTGCGCACCCGGGTCAGTTTTGACATGGGCATGCGGCACCTCGGCGGAGATGCGCTCTACCTTTCGCCCAATGAAGTTGGGCTTGGCCAGCGCGAATCCATTGCGGATGTAGCCAGGGTGCTTTCAGGGTACGTGGATGCCATTATGGCGCGGGTCTTTGACCATGATCATATTCTCCAACTGGCGAAATGGGCTTCAGTGCCCATCATTAACGGGCTGAGCGATTACAACCATCCCTGCCAGGCGATGGCGGATGCGCTCACCATCATCGAGGAATTCGGTTCGCTCAAAGGCCTGAATATCACTTATATTGGCGACGGCAACAACGTGGCAGTGTCCCTGATGCACATCGCCGTCAAGCTAGGGGCCAACTTCACCATCGCCAACCCGGAAGATTACGATATCATCCCTGCCGCAGTTGACGTGGCAAAGAAATTTGCTTCTGACAGCGGATCGAAATTATCCTTCCTGCGCGACCCGCACCAGGCGGTCAAAGATGCGCATGTTATTTACACCGACACCTGGACCAGTATGGGTCAGGAGGCCGAATCCAAGAAGCGCGAATTGGTCTTCCCTCCCTACCAGGTAAATGACCGGCTGGTCTCCGAGGCGCGCAAAGATGTCATCATTCTGCACTGTTTGCCAGCCCACCGCGGACAGGAAATCACGGACGCTATCGCAGATGGGTCGCATTCCCGCTTATTCCCGCAGGCGCATAACCGTCTGCATGCCCAAAAAGCAGTTCTGGTTCATTTGATGCAATAAAAATCCATTGGAGTAAATTGTATGAATTCCCACGAATTGATCGAGATCGAAGAGAAGTACGGCGCCCACAACTATCATCCGCTGGACGTGGTCATCGAACGCGGCGAAGGCGTCTGGGTTTATGACGTCGAAGGTAACCGCTATCTGGATTGCCTCAGCGCTTATTCCGCCTTGAACCAGGGTCACGTCCACCCCCGCATTCTGAACGCGCTGAAAACCCAGGCCGAGAAGGTTACCCTGACCTCGCGCGCTTTCCGCAATGACCAGCTGCCCTTGTTTTATAAGGAATTATCGGAACTCACCGGCTACGAGATGTCGCTGCCGATGAACAGCGGCGCCGAAGCCGTCGAAACTGCCTTGAAAGTCGCCCGAAAATGGGGCTATGACGTCAAGAAAATTCCGCACTACCAGGCTGAAATTATCGTTGCCGACGGCAATTTCCACGGGCGCACGATTTCGATCGTCTCATTCTCCAGTGAACCGCTCTACAAAGACGCATTCGGTCCTTTCACCCCCGGTTTCCTCTCGGTTCCGTACGGAGACGCGGCTGCGCTTGAAAAAGCCATCACCCCCAACACTGCCGCAGTCATGATCGAGCCGATCCAGGGCGAAGGCGGGGTTTTGATCCCGCCAGTCGGCTACCTCAAAAAGGTCAGCGAGGTCTGCAAGAAAAATAATGTGCTGCTGATTGCAGATGAGATTCAAACCGGCCTCGGCCGCACGGGCAAACTGTTCGCCAGCGATCACGAAGGTGTGCGCCCGGACATGGTGATCATCGGGAAAGCGCTGGCAGGTGGCTTCTACCCGGTATCGGCCGTTTTGGCCGATTCAGATGTTATGAGCTTGTACCTCCCCGGCGAACATGGTTCCACCTTTGGCGGCAACCCGCTGGCCTGCGCGGTCGCCCGTGAATCGCTCAAGGTCATCGTGGAAGAAAACCTGGTACAAAAATCGGCCGAATTGGGTGAATACTTCCTGGAACGACTGGCAGAGATCCCTTCGAAGCACGTCAAAGAGGTGCGCGGCAAAGGATTGTTTATCGGGGTCGAACTCAAAGCGGAAGCTCGCGGCGCGCGGCGCTTCTGTGAAGCCCTGCAGCAAAAAGGCATCCTGGCCAAAGAGACCCACTCACACATCATTCGCTTTGCGCCGCCGCTGGTGATCGATAAAGAGACTATCGACTGGGCCATTCCCCGTATCTACGACGTTTTGATGATGGATTAACCCGAACCTTAATATTTTGACTGACCGCAGGCCGGGACAGTCCGTTCGCACTCAGGCTGTCCCTGGTGACCGGAATCCCGGCCTGTTGTTGTAAAATTCCTTCAATTGCGCCTTCTGCTCAGGCTGAAAAATATGTCCTCCACTCCAATGCACCGAAAAGCAAAAATCGTCGCTACCATCGGCCCTTCATCGCAGGAAGAGCCGGTGCTGCGCCGTTTGATCGAAGCCGGAATCGATGTTGCCCGTCTGAATTTCTCACACGGCACCCATGCCGAGCATCAAGAGAAAATCGAACGCATCCGTCGTCTCGCCGCAGAGCTTAATAAGCCTATCAGCATCCTGCAGGACTTGCAGGGACCCAAGCTGCGGGTTGGCAAGCTGCCGGCGGGCGGTATCGAGTTGGTCGCCGGCCAAAAAGTGGCATTGACCAATGTAGAGATAGTAGAAACTCCTTCAACAACGGGCAGCGAACCTATCACGTTGATTCCCATGGATGTGCCCAATCTGGCGCGCGGCGTGAAAGCAGGTAGCCGGATTTTGTTGGATGACGGCAACCTGGAAATGGAAGTGACCGGCGTGGAAGGGGATGCAGTTCAGGCCAGAGTGGTGCTGGGCGGCGTGCTTTCGTCCAATAAAGGCGTCAACTTACCCGGCGCAGAGTTGGGCATTACCAGCTTCACGGAGAAGGATCGCACTGACCTTGAATTTGGCCTTAAGCAGGGCGTGGATCTGGTCGCCATCAGCTTTGTGCGCACGGCTTCAGACATCGAATCCGTGCGCCAGGCCATGCGTGAGCTGGATCCGGGGCATCAGCCTCTCCCGATTATTGCCAAGTTGGAGCGGCCAGAAGCATTGGACAACCTGCATGAGATCATCCACGCCGCCGATGGCGTTATGGTAGCGCGCGGCGATCTCGGAGTAGAGACTTCCCCGGCGCAAGTGCCAATCTACCAAAAAAAGATCATCGACATGGCCAATCGGCATGCTAAAGTGGTCATTACTGCCACCCAGATGTTGGATTCGATGATCAATAACCCGCGGCCGACCCGGGCTGAAGCTTCGGATGTGGCCAATGCGATCTTCGACGGCACCGACGCCGTCATGCTTTCAGGTGAAACCGCCAGCGGCGCCTACCCGGTTGAAGCTGTGGAGATGATGGCATCCATCGTTTGCCAGGCAGAGGCCAACGCCGGCGAGTACGGGCATACGCTTTCCCAACCCGACGAGCCTTACCAGGACGATGCCTATTCCATCACACAGGCAGCCCGTGAACTGGCTCACGACCGCAATGTAGCCGGTATAACCGTTTTCACCGAATCCGGCCGCACAGCGCTGCTCATGTCAAAAAGCCGGCCGGAGGTGCCCATTTATGCCTTCACGCCCAACCCGACCACTTTTCGTCGCCTCAATATTCTCTGGGGTGTCACCCCATTCCTGGTGCCATTCGCATCCACGGTCGAATCGATGATTTCAAGTGTGGAAGCTGCATTGCTGTCCTCCACAGCCGTCGAAACCGGGAAACAGGTCATCGTGATTTCTGGTTTTCCGGTCGGTACCGCCCGTCTGCCTAACTTCGCTCTGCTGTACACCGTAGGCGAATGGACCTAAACCAAAAATAATCGATTCAGATGAATATCCATCCCATCGACCCGCACAACCGCCGCGACGTAAATCGCTTTATCGACTTCCCGCACCAGCTTTACCGTGACAACCCTTACTGGGTGCCGGAAATCCGTTCCTCCGCCCGGTTGGTATTCGACCAGAAACGCCACCCTTTTTACCGCCATTCCAAAGCGCAGTTTTTCCTGGCCCAAAACCAGAACGAAGTCGTTGGCCGGATTGCCGTGCTGCACAATCGCAATTATTCTGCCCATTACAAGCAGGAAGTAGGCTTTTTCTACAATTTTGACCTGATCAACAACCAGGAGGTTGCCAAAGCGCTACTGGATGCGGCTGTGAACTGGGCCAGGCAGCAGGGCATCACATCCATCCTGGGCCCGCGTGGGTTTCTTCGCTCTCAGGGTTTTGGTTTGCTGGTGGAGGGTTTTGACCAAATCCCAGCGGTCGGCATCCCTTACAATTTTCCGTATTACCAGACCCTGCTTGAAAATTATGGCTTCGCCAAAGAAGCAGACATCTTATCGGGTTATATGGTCCGTTCTGATGAATTACCGGTGAAAGTATTCGCTGCAGCAGACCGGGTGGCTGAGCGCGGCAATTTCAAGGTGCTCCAGTTCAAACGCAAGCGTGACCTGAAACCCTGGATTCCCATGGTCGATCTGGTATACCGCGAAGCTTTCCTGAAAAACCCAAATTATTACCCAACCACGCCGGATGAATTTGCCTTAATGGCGCAAAACATTTATCAAATTGCCGATCCACGCCTGATCAAAATTATTACGCGGGACGATAAAATTGCTGGCTTTATTTTAGGGTACCCTAACATCAATCGCGCACTGCAAAAAATCAGAGGACGGCTGTGGCCTTTCGGTTGGATCGCACTGCTGCGCGCGATGCGCGATACCCGGCATGTGGACTTAAATGGTCTGGGCTTGCTGTCAGAGTACCAGGGACGCGGGGCAAACTTGATGCTCTATGCTGAAGTCGAGCGCAGCCTGCGCGCCGTTCAGGCCGAGCATGCTGATATGGTCCAGATCGATGAGCGCAATTTCAATAGCTTTTCTGATATGCAAACGGTTGGCGTCCATGTGCACAAGCGTCACCGCCTCTACCGTCTTGTTTTATAATTCCTGTCAGGAAATTGCCATGACCTCAAACACTGGCTATACGAGTATCATTTCTGCCGAAGAACTCAAGGCCTATCTCGGTCAGCCCGATTGGGTTATCGTTGACTGCCGCTTTGACCTGTCCAACCCCGACTGGGGCTTTGGGGATTATCTCTATTCCCATATTCCCGGCGCGGTTTATGCTCACCTGGATTACGACCTGTCCGGTCCGCGCACAGCATTGAACGGCCGGCATCCCCTGCCCGAACCGGATACCTTTCGTGAAAAGCTTGGCCGTCTTGGCATCGACCGCAGCAAGCAAGTAGTCGTCTATGACACCACCGGCGGCAGTTATGCAGCTCGGTTGTGGTGGCTGCTTAAGTATTACGGACATGATCGGGTAGCCGTGCTCGACGGCGGTTACAGCCGCTGGCGCAGGTTGCTTGGTTATCCAACCGAATCCGGTAACCACACCAACTCCCGGGTTCAATTTACCGGCGCACCGGATCACCACATGGTGGTCACCACCGGCGAATTGCAAACCTTGTCAACAGAACGCCATATCCCGCTTATCGATGCACGCGCACCCGAACGCTTCCGTGGCGAAGTCGAACCGCTCGATCCGGTTGCCGGGCATATTCCTGGATCGGTCAACCGCTTCCATGGATCGAACCTAGATCGGGACGGCCAGTTCCTGCCGGCCAATGATTTGCGTGAAGCATTTTTAACCCTGCTGGGCACCGCGCCACCCGAAAAAGCGGTTGTGTACTGCGGCTCTGGCGTCACTTCAGCCCATCACCTGGTTGCCATGGCGGCCGCCGGCCTGCCGCTGGCTCGGCTGTACGCCGGCTCCTGGTCCGAATGGATCCGCGATCCCTCCCGCCCGATTGCCCGCGGCAGCGAAATTTAACCCAAAAGCGGTCGGCGCCCCTGTTATCCAGGAAATCCGACCGCCTTTTTACGGATAAAACCATTCTCGTGCACGTCGCGCCCTGAGCTTGTCGAAGGGCTATCTTTTTTGGTGCGTCAAGGACACCTAACTTGCCGTTCCCTGAGCCTGTTGAAGGGTACGGCAATGTTAATCCTTTTTTGCCGTTTCATGAGCCCGTCGAAGGGGATGACAAGGATTAACCCTTTTTTGCCGTTCCCTGAGCTTGTCGAAGGGTACGGCAAGGATTAACCCCTATTGGGCGTAATGCTCCATCAACTTATCAAGCGTCCCGGCGGCCGGGCGAATATCTTCCGGCTTGAGCCGGTTGAGCGGCGTCTCGACCAGGTTATGGCCGTCGAACAGCGTCGGCGCCTCTGTCTCGATATAGAAGATGCCGGTCAGCAGCCAGTGATTGCGCTCCGCTTCTTCAATGACCCGGTACGCATCATAGATGTTGCAGGGGTCATATTCTTTTTCCAGCTTTTTCAGCACTAAAGTCGCGCCGTCGTGCAGCGTCACCTCCTGGGTGGTGCCATCCTCGTAATCCTCGATGTAAATCTCATCCCGCGGGGCAACATAGGAAATATCATGCAGCGGCGATTCGTGCGCCTTACCCCAGGTATAGGAGTGGAATGAATCTTCCTTGTTGTGGAAAGTCACGCACGGGCTGATGATATCGATCACCGCAATGCCGTTGTGGCTGAAGGCTGCCTTGAGGATTTCCTTGACCTGTTTCGGA
>MGMG01000083.1 GCA_001796355.1 Chloroflexi bacterium GWB2_54_36
TCCCCTGGCGTTCCTCAACTGTCTGCACGAAAGTAGCCGCCTGCAGCAGCGACTCATGCGTGCCAGCATCCAGCCAGGCCACGCCACGCCCCAGTACCTGTACTTGCAGCATGCCATCGGCCAGGTAGAGTTTGTTAAGATCGGTGATCTCCAGCTCGCCGCGCGGTGAGGGTTTCAGCCCGCGCGCACGCTCCGCAACCTGCCGGTCGTAAAAATAGATGCCCGGGACGGCATAATGTGAGCGCGGCTGTTTGGGTTTTTCTTCCAGGCTGACGGCGTTGTAGTTGGCGTCGAACTCGACGACGCCATACCGTTCCGGATCGCGCACCGGGTATGCAAACACCACCGCCCCATCAGTTAATCCCGCCGCCCTTTGCAGCGTGCCCGGCAGTCCATGGCCGTAGAACAGGTTGTCGCCAAGAATCATGCACACCGGTTCACCGGAAATAAACTCCGCCCCAATGATAAAGGCTTCTGCCAGGCCGCGCGGTTCAGCCTGCTCTACGTATTCAAAGCGTAAGCCCCACTGTGCGCCGCTGCTCAACAGCCGGCGGTACCCTGGCAGATCCTCGGGAGTGCTGATGACCAGAATTTCGCGAATTCCCGCCAGCATCAACATGGAGAGCGGGTAGTAAATCATCGGCTTGTCATACACCGGCAGCATTTGCTTGCTGACGCCAATCGTAATCGGGTACAGCCGCGTGCCTTTACCTCCCGCCAGAATGATTCCTTTCATTGCACCCCCTTTGGGCGATTGGTGTAATTCTTCTGAATCCAGCCCTGGTAATCGGGCTGCTGCGCCACCGCCTGCACCCAATCGGGATGCTCCAGGTACCAGCGCACCGTCTCGCGCAGACCGGTTTCCAGCGATTGGCGCGGTTGCCAACCCAGTTCAGTGTGAATCTTGTTAATATCGATGGAATAGCGCCGGTCGTGACCCGGGCGGTCAGCCACGAACTGGATCAACTGGCTGTGCGGGTAGTAAGGCGAATTGGGTCGCAGCTCATCCATGATGTGGCAAATGGTGTTGACGATTTCCAGGTTGGGCGGCTGGTTGTCACCGCCGACTGCGTAGGTCTCGCCGGTTCGTCCCTTTTGAATCACCCGCCAGATGGCATCGCAGTGATCTTCCACATACAGCCAGTCGCGCACTTGCTGCCCGTCGCCGTACACCGGCAGCGGTTTGCCATCACGGGCGTGCAGCACCATCAACGGGATCAGCTTTTCAGGGAACTGATTTGGTCCGTAGTTGTTGGAACAATTGGTAATGGTGATGGGCAGCCCATAGGTTGTGCTGTACGAACGCACCAGGTGGTCGCTGGCAGCCTTGGAGGCAGCGTACGGGCTGCGCGGCGCATAAGGGGTGTTCTCGGTAAACGAAGGCTCCCCGGGAGCCAGCGTGCCGTATACCTCGTCGGTGGAAACATGGTGGAAATGCGCCTGCTCCAATGGAAGAAGTTTTTCGACCATCCAGGCGCCGCGGGCCGCTTCCAGCAGGGTAAAAGTACCCACAATGTTGGTATGGATGAAAGTGCCCGGGTCCACAATCGACCGATCCACATGGGTCTCGGCGGCAAAATGGACAATGGTGTCGATGGTGTAGCGCCGCAGCAGGTCATCCACCAGCGCACGGTCGCAGATATCACCGTGGACAAAGTTGTGGCGCTCCGGTGACGGTAAGTCCTGTAAATTTTCCTGACTGCCGGCATAGGTCAGCGCATCCAGGTTGACCACTCGTACGTCTGGCTCGGAATGCAGCAGGTAACGGACGAAATTTGACCCGATAAACCCGGCGCCGCCGGTAACTAAAATATTTTTCATCCAGTCTCCTGCTTTTTCCCTACTCGAATGTTTCAGCCTGGCTCAAAGGCCTGCCGGCGGCATCCTTAGCAGACACTAGCGGGGGTTGACCGTCCATCAGCGGCCAATCAATGCCGATCTGCGGGTCATTCCACAGAATGGTACGCTCCCCCTCGGGCGCATAAAAATCGGTGGCCTTGTAGAGGAACTCAGCCCAATCGCTCAGCACATAGAATGCGTGGCCAAACCCGGGCGGAACCCAAAATATGCGCTTGTTCTCTGCCGAAAGCTGCAAACCAACCCAGCGGCCAAAATACGGGGATGAACGGCGCAGGTCAACCGCCACGTCGAACACCTCGCCAACCACCACCCGTACCAATTTTCCCTGCGGCTTAACTAACTGGTAATGCAAACCGCGCAAAATGCCTTTGCGGCTGCCCGAATGGTTGTCCTGGGCAAAGTCGGTTGGCAGTCCAGCCTCGGCAAAGATGCGTTTCTGGAAGGTTTCCATGAAGAATCCCCGGTCGTCACCGAAAATTTGAGGCTCGATGATGACCGGGCCCGGGATGTCAGTCGGAATGATGTTCATAAGCGGGATTGATAAAGCTCCTCCTCTTATTTTACCAATAGTTGCTCATAAATGAAAAAGGCCAGCAGGATCTACTGGCCTATCATTCTTCCTTTAATCATCACCTATAAATACTCTTTCAACTGGCGCGAACGGCGCGGATGGCGCAAGCGGCGCAAGGCTTTGCTCTCGATTTGACGGATGCGTTCGCGGGTAAGGCCAAATTTCTGACCGACTTCTTCCAGGGTGTATGTGTGCCCGTTTTCCAGGCCAAAGCGCAGCCGCAGAATCCGCGCTTCACGCGGTGGCAGGGTCTCCAGTACAGATTCGATCTTCTCACGCAGCATTTTGGTGTACGCACTCTGGATGGGCGACGGCGTCAACTGGTCTTCGACAAACATGCCCAACTCTGAGTCTTCTTCGTCGTCGTTGATCGGGCTCTCCAACGAGAGCGGCAGCCACGAAACGCGCAGCATCCAATCCACCTTGGCGACCGGCACGTTCATTTCTGCTGCCAGTTCCTCGGTGTTGGGGATGCGTCCCAGTTTTTGTTCCAACTCATGGGTCAGGCGGTACAACTGGCGGATGCGGTCAACCATGTGCACCGGTACGCGGATCGTGCGACCCTGGTCGGCAATCGAGCGGGTGATGGTCTGACGGATCCACCAGGTGGCATAGGTCGAGAAACGGAAACCGCGCCGGTATTCGTATTTTTCGACCGCTTTCATCAAGCCAAGGTTGCCTTCTTGAATCAAGTCCAGGAAGGGTACGCCGCGCCCGATGTACCGCTTGGCAATGCTGACCACCAGGCGGGTATTGGCCTTTATCAGGTGCTCGCGGGCAAGCTGACCATCTGCAAATTGCTGGTCCAACTCCTGCCGGCGCACCGCTGAGGCGCGTCCATTCAGGCGTTCTACCGCGCGATGCGCATAACGCCCGCGCTCGATGCGGCGGGCCAAATCCAATTCTTCTTCACACGAGAGCAGCGCCACCCGCGACATTTCTTTCAGGTACAGGCCAATCGTGTCGTCACTGGAAATCGATTCGATGCTGGTAAACGGCTCCATGTCCGATTCCACATCGATCAACGGATCCTCATCTTTTAAAGAAGGTTCGGACTCGTGGTCGAGAAAATCCACCCCACGGCGGCGCAGCGCAATCACCATCGCCTGCAACCGCTCGGCATCCTGACTCACATCCGGATACACTTCGATCAGGTCATCGGTGGTCAGGTAGCCCTGAACATCGGCTTTCTCCAACAGCAGACTGAGAATTTCTGAACTACGCTTGAGCCTACCCGGATTTGTCACTACCACCCTCCTCTACTGTGAACCCCCACATGAATACCGATTAGATAGTGCTTCCTAAACCTGCCTGTGTTCTGGAATCCAGAATGGACGCCGCCTGGTTCGCGGCGCTTTCCCGTTTAGCCCTTACGGGCCGGGTTTGCCACCTGGTGTCTTTAGTTGGTTGGAAATAATTGGAAATCCCCTAGGGCTAGATTCGGTCGATTATTCTTCGACGGGCTGGGCCTGATGTTCGCAAACCGTCTCGTTGAGGTTGACCCCGCAGTAGAAACAAAGCCCTTTGCACTCCGGTCGGCAAATGGGTTTGATCGGCTGCTCGAGGAGCAGGTAATCGCGCGCCAGCAGCGCCAGATCAATATGTCCGTCTTCGGGTATAAACAGTTCCGATTCTGCATCGCGGCGGTAACGAAAAGAAAACAGTTCTGCAAAATTGGCGGAAATGGACTGGTGGTACTCGTCCAGGCAGCGCACGCACTCGAGCAAGAGATTCCCGGAAAAGTCCGCCTCTACCAGCAGTCCTTGCGGCGTGCGGCTGATACGCGCTGTCCCGTTAAACTGCGTCAGTTCAAAGTCAGGAGATAATTGGACCGCCGGGAACTCAAAGGTGAAATCATGGCTGGTGCCAATTGGCTGGTGAACTAAAAAACCAACATTAATACGTAGTGGATAACGGGGAAGAGTCACTGGAACTGGTTTGTAGTTATAATACCGAATACGAAAATTATAGCATAGCGATTCGGACATGTCAATTAATTAAGATTAATTTTATTAATATTAAAGGAATTCAACCATGCGGCTATTGATCGCCAGTTCGAACCGCGGAAAACTGCGTGAAATTCAGGCAGTCCTCGCCGGCTTGCCGGTGGAGCTGGTGCTGCCCGCAGACCTTGGCCTGTCGATCCAGGTGGATGAAACGGGCGCTACTTATGCAGAAAACGCTGCTTTAAAGGCGCGAGCTTACTGCCAGGTCAGCGGCCTGCTCACCCTGGCGGATGATTCCGGCCTGGAAGTGGATGCGCTCAAAGGTGCTCCCGGCTTGCATTCGGCTCGCTTTTCCCCCAAACCCGGCGCATCGGACGCAGACCGGCGCGCGCTCCTGATTCGCACCTTGAGCAACATCCCCGTGCCGCCGGGCGCGCCAGGCTGGCCGGCTCGCTTTCACTGCACCGTGTCAGTCGCCGAACCAAGCGGCACCTTGCATACCACCGAAGGACGCTGCGACGGTTTTATCATTACTGAAGAGCGCGGCCAAAACGGCTTTGGTTATGACCCGATCTTTTTCATCCCTGTCGAAGACGCGACCATGGCCGAACTCCCAGATGGGCGCAAAAATCAAATCAGCCATCGCGCCCGGGCGTTGCAGGCAGCCCTGCCGTTACTACACAACCTGATAGCTGTCTGAACCTGTCCCCTGATCGCACGGTCTCCTGACTAGCCCGATCGCACCGGTCTCCTGCGGTGGCTGACCGAAGGTCTCCCACAGCGCGCCTGGTCAGAGACTTGTGCAATCACGCTCGAACTACCAGGCCACGGTCAGCCCGCGCTCCGGCGTCCACTCCACAGTTTGAATTAAGGGCTGCACTTCCAGCCAGTTGTTCGCCAACCAGACGCGCTGCCCGGCAAGCGGGTCGTGACTCCAGGCTGCCCGCCCGCTGCGAGTGCGCAGCACCCCGCTGCCATCCAGAATGTACCGCCAGGCGTCCTCAGCCGGTTGATCATAGATCACTAACCGCCGGTCGGCCTCGATTTGCGCCAGGAGTCGGCTGGCGCTGTCGCTGCCCTGCGCCAGCAGACTTTCCAATTCTGCCCGGCAGTCCAGAATGCCCTCGCGTTTTAAGAGCGTTTCACCGCTGATGATGCTTTGTACTTGCAAGTCGGTCAAAAACTGACCGCCGTTCCCTTGAGCAGTTAATTCGGCCAGCCGCGCGGACCGGGCGGTGAATCCGGTCGTGTAAAAATTGATATCGCCCAATCCGCCGGCCGAATCGAGCCAGGCAGTACCGCTCCAGGTCATCAGCTTGCCGTTCGGATAGCTGTTGGA
>MGMG01000084.1 GCA_001796355.1 Chloroflexi bacterium GWB2_54_36
CCCCAATATTGCCTATACCATGGCGCTGCTGGGCGGGAAACCGGTTGTTTTTGGCACTGTCGGTGAAGACGCTGGTGAATACCTGGCCTGGTTAAAACTGGTCGGTGTGGATACGCATTTCATTCGCACCGTCCCAGGGGTGTTTACTGCTTCCTTTTTTGCCAATACGGACCTGGCAAATAACCAGATCGCCAGCTTTTACACCGGCGCAATGGCGCACGCCCGCGATTTATCGCTCAAAGAGCTGGGGAACTTACGGCCAGATCTGGTGGTCATTTCCCCCAATGATCCAGTGGCAATGGATCATTACGTAACCGAATGCAAAGCAGACGGCTTGCCATATTTATATGATCCGGGTCAACAGGTAGCCCGTTCGAGCGGCGCGGAGTTGGCCCGCGGTGTCCAGGGGGCTCACATTTTGTTTGTTAACGAGTATGAATGGGAATTGCTGCTAAAGCACACCGGCTTAAAGGTCGAAACCATCCTGAACACGGTACCCATCGTCGTGATTACGTTAGGCGCGCGCGGCGTCGAAATTCACGTCCAGGGAGAATTGATCACCCTGGCAGCCGTTCCGGAACGCGTCATCATTGATCCCACTGGGGTTGGCGACGCCTTTCGCGGCGGTTTCCTGGTAGGTTATCAGTTGGGTCTCAGCTGGAAAGTATGCGCCGAAATGGGCAGCCTGGCAGCAGTTTACTGCCTGGAAGCCAAAGGTCCGCAGGCGCACCAGTACACGGTAGCTGAGTTTGTCGAACGCTACCGCCAATTTTTCGATGACCAGGGCGTACTCGACGCTCTGATGAAGTAACAGCGTATCTCTTGGAGGATATGAATGAGTAATTTTGATGTCAAAGATTTGAAATTGGCCGAAGGTGGACGCCGCCGCATTGAGTGGTCTGCCCGCGAGATGCCGGTTCTGCGTTCCATCCGCGAGCGTTTTGAAAAAGAACGCCCATTGGAAGGGCTGCGGGTTTCTGCCTGCCTGCACGTCACCTCTGAAACAGCCAACCTGATGCAGACGCTGCAAGCCGGCGGTGCGGATATCGTGCTGACAGCCTCCAACCCACTGTCCACCCAGGACGACGTGGCAGCCTCGTTGGTTTCGCATTCCGAGATTCCGGTGTATGCAGTCAAGGGTGAAAACAACACGGTTTATTACAAACATATCCATGCTGCGCTGGATCACAAACCGCAAATGACCATGGATGATGGCGCTGACCTGGTGAGCGTGCTGCACAAAGACCGCCGCGATTTGCTGGCTAATGTGGTTGGCGGAACCGAAGAGACTACCACCGGCGTCATTCGCCTGCGCGCCATGGCTGCCGACAAAGCTCTGAACTTCCCGATCATTGCGGTTAATGACGCATTGACGAAACACTTTTTTGACAACCGCTACGGGACCGGCCAATCGACTATTGATGGGATTGTGCGCGCCACCAATGTGCTGTTGGCGGGTAAGAACTTTGTGGTTGCCGGCTACGGCTGGTGCGGGCGTGGCCTGGCTTCGCGCGCGCGCGGGATGGGTTCCAACGTCATTGTGACTGAAGTTGACCCGCTCAAAGCCCTGGAAGCCGTTATGGATGGTTTCCGCGTGATGCCGATGGGCGAAGCTGCCAAAATTGGCGATTTCTTTTGCACCCTGACCGGTGACCTGAATGTACTGGATCGCAGCCATTTCGAAGTGATGAAAGACGGCGCGATTGTGGCCAATTCGGGGCACTTTAACGTCGAAATCAATATTCCGGCGTTGGAAGAGATGTCCACCGGCAAGAAGTTGGTACGCCCGTTTGTTGAAGAATATGATTTGAAGGACGGCCGCCAGATATTCCTGCTGGGTGAGGGCCGCCTGATCAACCTGGCTGCTGCGGAAGGTCACCCGGCCAGCGTGATGGATATGTCGTTTGCCAACCAGGCGCTCTCGGCTGAATACATGGTGAAACATGCTGCCGAGTTGGAGAAAACGGTTTACAGCGTGCCCGAAGCCATCGACAACGAGATTGCACGGCTAAAGCTGGCAGCCATGGGCGTCAAGATCGATGTGTTGACTCCCGAGCAGCAATCCTACCTGAATTCCTGGGAAGAAGGCACCTAGATCATCAAGGTTTAGTAGTAAGGGATCATCTCTTGCGAAAATAAGTAAAGGCAGCCAATTGGCTGCCTTTTTTTGGTTCCACTATATAAACACCTGTACATGGCACACAAGATCTCCTAAGGCGTTCCAATCCTCGGACGGGACCGAAGGCCCACCCAACAAGAGATGACACTGAAAACTGACCCCTCCAACCTCCCCCATTTTGAAAAAACACAAAATGGAGGAGACTTATATATTGTCTTTTCTGAACACTCGCAATAAAGCGTAGCGCTAAGACGAATATGTAACCGCCATGTAGTTGAGGACGCTGAAGGAAGCCATGAACGTCTCCCAATTGCGCCAGTAAATCGTGCCGCCGTCCAGAATGGTCACTCCAGTCGGATCGTATCCGATAACAATGGCCGTATGCTCATTGGGAGCCACCAACACATCATCACCCGCTTCGGTGCGATAAGTGGCCGAGTAACCCGGCCTGGTGCCAACAATTACCCAGGCGATGACTGGGCGCCCGGCATCAATCTCCCGGCGGATCGCCTCGGCTGACATGGAGTAAACGGCGGTGGCTGGCACACCATAAGCGCGTAACAGCTTGGCGACGGGATCGGCATGTACACCGTAGCTATTGGGCGGGATTTGACCGCCATAATCGTTCACATTGCCGACAAAACCTTGGTTCGGGTCGTCCGAGGATGGCAGGGCATTGAGGAAATCGGTTTCGCTGATGTTGACGCCGAAATAGCGCGCCCAATCGACCGCAGAGCGCGATTCGCACGAGAGATTATAGCTTTGCGGGTAGCCGGTGATGTTGCCGATAATGACACTATCGTTTGGATAAACCGGCTCGGGCGGTTTAGGCGTTCGGGTGGGGGGAGGCGGCGGCCGGGTTGGCGTGTTCGTCGGAACCTCCGTCTCGGTAGGTGTGGAGATGACCGTTGAAGTTGGGGTCGCGGTAGGCGTTGAGGTGGCGGTAGGCGTCACCGTAATGGTGTTGGTTGGCAACGGCAGGAATGGGCTGGAGGTCTGGGTCATGCCGCCAAGGAAAGTCGGCGTAGCAGACAAGGATGCTCCCACCACGCGGGAGATGGCTGCCTGTGCACCGCCAGGGTAAAACAAGTCAACTGCCAGCGCACCCAGCAGCAAACCCAGCCCAACCAGAATCACTACCAGTAAAATAAAGAGGACTGTCCACTGCGCCCTGGGCAGCTGAGCCGGTACATTAAGGCGAGATTTCATCGGGGAACCTCTGGCTGTGCATCCGAAGCGTTATCCTCAACTATTATAGCCAGGAAAAGGCGGGTGCCAATAGATTCCCTGAAGGTGGGCGCCTCGGGGAGAAGATCAGCCCGGGGAGGTTGCCA
Organism: Chloroflexi bacterium GWB2_54_36; assembly: GCA_001796355.1. Lineage (GTDB taxonomy): Bacteria > Chloroflexota > Anaerolineae > Anaerolineales > Anaerolineaceae > Bellilinea. The sequence goes on from MGMG01000084.1 coordinate 3,454, forward strand.
GACTTTAAACTAGCTTATTTTCTAAATTAATTCAGCCGGGAACATCACAACTCGCCCCCAAATATCCTTCAGCGTTCCCGGCTGTCTGCCAACCAAAATTAAGCTTCTTCCTCAAAACCGCTTTCGTCCTCACTTGAGCCGCCGCTGCCAAAAGCGATGGGAATTTCACCGCCTACTGCGCGCTGCCGGACGGCCAGCTCAATTTTGTCCGATAACTCGAGGTTCTGACGCAGATATTCTTTGGCATTTTCGCGCCCTTGCCCGAGTCTGACATCGCCATAGGAGAAGAATGCACCGCGTTTGGTGATGATTTCCAGTTCGGTTGCCAGGTCCAAAATATCGCCGGATTTGGAGATACCCTCGTTGTACATGATGTCAAATTCAGCCGTGCGGAAGGGGGCTGCCACCTTGTTTTTGACCACGCGCACGCGTACCCGCCCGCCGATGATCTCAGTGCCAACTTTGATGGACTGGATGCGGCGGATATCCAGACGCACCGAAGTGTAGAATTTGAGTGCCAGACCGCCGGGGGTGGTCTCTGGATTGCCGAACATGACGCCGATCTTCTGGCGCAACTGGTTGGTGAAAATGACCGCCGTTTTGGTCTGGTTGATGGCGCCGGAGAGCTTGCGCAGCGCCTGCGACATCAGGCGAGCCTGCATACCCATGGTCGCGTCGCCCATATCGCCTTCGATTTCGTTGCGCGGCACCAGTGCAGCCACCGAGTCCACTACGATGATGTCGATGGCACCTGAACGCACCAGCGTCTCGGTGATCTCGAGCGCTTGCTCACCCATGTCAGGCTGGGAGACCAGTAAGTTATCGATATCCACGCCTAATTTTGCCGCATAGACCGGGTCGAGCGCGTGTTCCATATCCACGTAGGCGGCGGTGCCGCCCATCTTCTGGCATTCTGCTACCAGGTGCAAGCAGAGGGTAGTTTTGCCGGAGGATTCCGGGCCGAAGATTTCGGTGATGCGCCCGCGCGGAATGCCGCCCACACCAAGGGCGATATCGAGCGACAGCGAGCCGGTCGGAATGGCTTCTACCTGCAAATGCGTTGCCTCGCCCATCCTCATAATGGATCCTTCGCCGTAGCGTTTGATGATGTCGCCCAGGGCTTTGTCGAGCATCGCTCGGCGTCCTTCGCCGAGGTTACTGGAGTGCGGGATGGATTGGGAGGGCGGGAGGGTTTTATGCGCCATATTGGGTTACTCCTTGTTGGGGGATCGATAATTTGATTATATCCAGAATGGCATAATGATTTGTAAAAAATGTCGTTTATTTATTATAGTACATTTGTTCAATTCGTCAAGTTTTAGTAGAAAATTGGTCTATAATTAAAATGATCACTTCGGTCACCACCTGTGGCACCGCTAACGGAGAAAAACCATGGCCTACGATCACAATTTAGCACAGCGCATCATCGAGGTCTTGCAAGGTACATCTGCCTTGGATGAGAAGAAGATGTTCGGCGGCGTAGGGTACTTAATCCACGGCAACATAGCGGTTGGGGTCCACGGCAATGACCTGATGGTACGAGTAGGCCCGGAAAATCACGCCGAAGCCATGAAGCGCCCGCATACTCGCCCATTCGACATGACTGGGCGTCCGATGAGCGGCTGGTTGGTGGTCGAGGCAGCTGGGATTAAGGATCCCGCCGTTTTGGCTGAATGGATCCAAATGGGTGTCAGCTACGCTCAATCCCTCCCACCCAAATAATACGAACCAATGTAAAAACCCATTCTGCCTAACCCATTCTGCCTATTGACAAGCGACCATAATCTCGGTAGCATAAAGCATCTTTTATAATTGCATAGGTGAGAGAGCGGCTGAACCTCGTCCACATGGATGAGGCAACGAGGTGGAGGTTCTCCTCTGCGAAGAGGACGCTAACCCTGGCAACCAGGGAAAAATCGAACGATCAGCGGATGCCTCTGGAGCCCGGTCACAGGCTCCCTTCTCCCTTCCGAAAAATGCCTGGATGAAAAACTGACGGCGACGTCAGCGACAAATCCGGTATAGTGATCAGAAACCATGTCGTAGTGTTTCTGGTGTACGTTGGAAGGGCTGCCACCTTGAAATCGGATCATTTAAAACGGCACGCCCGGCGTGCTGTTTTTGATTTAACAACCGGAGGATTTAAAAAATGGATAACAAAGAGATTTTGGAACGTGTGGCAGCCGACGACGTAAAATTTGTTTCTTACCAGTTTGTTGATGTCCTTGGCACCGTCAAATCGGTGGATGCGCCTGTTTCTCAGTTGAAGGGCGCATTGGAACGCGGGGTCTGGTTTGACGGCTCGTCGGTGGAGGGATTTGCCCGTATCCAGGAGTCCGACATGCATCTGCGCCTGGACGTGGATACCTACGCGGTGCTTCCCTGGACGCCAGGCGATATGCGCCGCGCGCGGATTTTCTGTGACATCTTTCAACCCGATGGCACGCCATTTGCCGGCGACCCGCGCGGCAATTTAAAACGGCTTCTGGCAAAAGTACGCGAGCGCGGCTGGGTGTACAACATCGGGCCTGAGCCGGAATTTTTCCTCTTTCGTCAAAACGGCGGCCAGACGATCCATCCCGTGCCGCATGATGTGGGCGGTTATTTCGATTTCTCGCCCAACGATGAGGCTGTCCGGGTACGTACTGAGCTGATGGAAGCGCTCGATCAAATGGGGCTTGAAATTGAAGTCGGCCACCACGAGGTTGCATTGGGACAACACGAAATCGATTTTCGCTTTGCGGATGCGCTGCGGGCTGCGGACAACGTCCTGACGCTCAAATATACCGTCAAAGCTATCGCTGCGCAGAATGGATTAGTCGCTTCCTTCATGCCGAAGCCGATTTACGGCATCAACGGTTCGGGTATGCACTGTCACCAGTCCTTCTTTGACCTTAAAGGCAAAAACCTGTTCTATGACCCCAGCGACCCCTTTAACCTGTCCAAAATTGCCTACGGCTTTATTGGCGGTCAATTGGAGCATGCCCGCGGGTTTTCGGCAGTGGTGGCGCCGACAGTCAACTCGTACAAGCGGCTGGTCCCCGGTTACGAAGCGCCGGTCTATGTTGGCTGGGCGCAGACCAACCGGTCAGCTTTAATCCGCATCCCGCGCTATACGCCCGGACAGGAAGGGGCGGTGCGCGCTGAACTGCGCTGCCCGGATCCGTCCTGTAACCCCTACCTGGCCCTGGCTGCCATGTTGACCGCTGCGCTGGACGGCATCGATCGCGGAGTCAAGCCGCCTACGCCGCTCAACAATATCAACGTGTATGAGTTGAACCGCGAGGAAAGGGAAGAATTAGGCGTAGCAGAATTGCCGGGTTCGCTCAAGGAAGCTTTAGACGAGTTCGAACGCGATGAAGTGGTTAAGAGCGGATTCTCGCCCAGCCTGTATGAGAGCTTTGTGCGCGCCAAGCGCAGTGAGTGGGATGATTACCGCATCCACGTGACCGACTGGGAAATCAACAATTTCCTGCAGACGGCGTAGATAGACCCCCTCCAACCTCCCCAAAAATCCCAAAACCATGGGTTTTAGGGGAGGCATAAGTCCAAAACGCGCCCGAAAATTCCTTATCCGGCTCGGGCATTCTCCAGCAAGCGGCACAGGCTGCATAGGCCGCCTGTCGTGGTGGGTTGCCCGCAGGATGGGCAGGGCTGCAGATCAAGGTCTTCTTCGACTATTTCTTCCAACGGAAAGAAGCCGTCCTCACGCGCCTGCAGGAAACCGAGCATGAAACGCAGTTTTGCGCCGGGTTGGGCTTCCTCCAACTGATTGAGCAAGTTTTTATATTCGATTTGCTTGCTGCCCACCGCGTGGGGACATTCATCCTCGATGTACTCGATGCCGCGCAGCAGCGCATAGGCAGCCGTCTCCCGTTCGGTAAAACGGCAGAAGGGCTTGACCTTGCGAGCAAAGCCGTCCTTTTCTGGCAGATACGGCGCTTGCCGCCGCAGCTGGCGAATGTTCCAACCCAGCACGTTGCCGAAAAGGAAAGCGGCTTCATCATCTAAATTATGCGCGGTCGCCAGCACATCGAACCCCAATTCGCGGGCGGTACGATTCATCGTATGGCGTTTGACCAGCCCGCAAACGGCGCATGGTTTGGATCGTCCGCGGCGGCTAACCTGTGCCAGTTCCGGAATGGTTTGACCGAATTCTTCCTCGACATTGACGATGTGTAGCGGCAGGCCGCGCTCGGCGGCAAACTCGCGGGCATATTGCTCGGACAGGTCCGAGTATTCCGTTTCACGGGCAATTCCCAGATGGATATACATACCGGCGGTCGGGTAGCTCAGCCGCCAGAGTACGTCCCAGAGTGCCAGTGAATCTTTACCGCCGCTGACCGCCACCAGAACCTGTTCGCGCCGGTTGAACATATCATATTTTTCGATGAAACGCTGGGTCTGGTCAATGATCCATTCCAGGTAATGGTCTTTGCACAATGCCAGCCGGTGCTGGCGCATACGGATGACCGCCTTCTGCCCGCAGGTGTTGCAGATCATGGTGGTCATGATACCCCTCCGGATATCGCCGAGACAATTTTGACCGTCTCGCCATTGCGCAGCGAATCATTTTCAGTAAGCAGCTCGCCCCCGCGCACCACCAGGTGTGATTCAGGGGAGAGATTAAGCTGCTTGAGCGCGTCTTTTACCGATAAAGTGCCTTCCAACCGAAATTCCTGCCGGCGCAGGATGAGAATGACAGGCATAACCACCTCCAAAGATCAAGGTGGACTCATTGTAACATGCTGACCTACAGGAAATTACGGCTCGATCTGATCCTGGACGCATAACAGCCAATCACGGGTGATGCCGCTGGGCTCTGACTGTGTCACTGCCAAAATGGGCAGCGTCCACTGGTCGCCGGCATAGCCCGTTATGCTTATTTGCCGGACGGTCGAATCCAGCCAGCGAGCCGGCAAGAACCCGATTGCCTGCGGGTCGGCTGCTACGGCTTCGAGCATGGCTGCCGGATTGGGGGCTATACGAGCGGTAGTCGCAATCGGCGAGTCTGCCAGCAGCGTAGTGGTCAGCAAGATTTGGGTATCCTCTCCAGCGGGATAAACCCAGGTTTGAACTGAATCCAAAGGGGCGCCTTCCGGGTCAGTCCAGACGGTTGCCTGCCCGGTGAAAAAATCTTTCAGTTGGGACGCATCCAGGGTATCGACCGGGTTATCCGGGTTGACGATTACTGCAAGCGAATCCTTCCCGATTTCAAAAGGAGCAACGCTGGCAGGGGCCAGGTTGGACCAGCGCAGTAGAACGTCGGAATCCTCCAGCGACTGGGCTTCCACTTCATTAAACCGGACGCTCAGGGTCAATCCCGGGGTTTGTTGTGCACATTCGGCCAGGTCTGGCCGCAACCATTCGAGGGAACTGGTTATTTCAACGCGCACCGCCATCGGGGTAGGGGCTGGATCGGCTGAGGGTTGGGTTGTGCAGCCAGTGATCAGTCCGGCCACCAATGCCAGGATGAAGACCCTAGACATAGGCAACAAGGAGAACCACTATGGCCAAAGCGGCGCAATAGGCAGCAAAAATGTAAAGTGGCCGGCGGGTGAGGAATGCCAGCAGCCAGCGGATGGCAAAGTAGCCAACAACAGCGGCAGCGATAAAACCGGCAGCGATGGCGGGCAAAAGGCTGGCCAAATTAGGGATATCCAACAAATCCAACAGGCTGAAGGCGCCAGCAGCCAGCATAACCGGGATCGACATCAAGAAAGAAAACCGAGCGGCTGCCGGCCGGTCGAGGTTGCGAGACATGCCGCCACTGATGGTGGCGCCAGAGCGCGAAATGCCCGGGAAGAGCGCCAATGCTTGGGCAAAACCAATCCAGAGCGCATCTTTCCAGGTAAGCGACGCAATGCCACGGCTGCGTTTGCCAATCTTTTCCGCAATAATCAGTAGCAGTGCGGTCACCAGCAGGAAAAGCGCGGTCACTGGAGCGTCCTTGAACACGGCTTCTACCAGGTCTTTTATCAACAAGCCAATAACTCCAGCCGGAATGGTCGCCAGCACCAGCAGCCAACCCAGGCGGGCAGCTGGTGCGCCAAAGGGTTTTCCGCTGCGCAGCCCATTCCAGACTGCACTGAGTATCTCCCACAGGTCGCGCCGGAAATAATAGATCACCGCAGCCAATGTGCCAAGCTGAACCAGCACATCAAACGGGAAGACCACGGCTTCGTCCAGCTTCCAGCCGAACAGGTAGGGAATAATCACCAGGTGTGCGGAACTGGAGACCGGCAGAAATTCGGTCAGACCCTGGACGATACCGAGGATGATGGCTTGAATGATGGTCACGATGTTTTATCCTGTGGATTGTAGGTAGCGAGGAAAGAATCGGCAAAATGGTCAAATTGACCGGCAATAATGGCTTCCCGAGCGTCGTTCACCAGAGACACCAGCGTATGGATGTTGTGAATGGAAATCAGAGTAGCTGCCAGCATTTCCTTCGCCACGATCAGGTGACGCAAGTATGCGCGGGTGAAGTGGCTGCAGGTGTAGCAGGTGCAGTTCTCATCGATAGGCTGCGGGTCATGCGCATTGGCAGCGTTCATCAGGTTGATGCGTCCGGTAAGGGTCATAGCCGCCTGATGGCGCGCCAGGCGGGTGGGTAACACGCAGTCGAAAATATCGATGCCGCGCCGGATGCCATGGATCAAATCCTCCGGCGAGCCGACTCCCATCAGATAGCGGGGTTTATCCTCCGGTAGGATGGCGTCCACTACCTCGATCATGGCGTGCATTTCGGCCTTGGTTTCCCCTACCGAAAGGCCGCCAATGGCGTGTCCCGGAAAACCCAGTGCGGAGATGAATTCTGCGGACTGTTCCCGCAAGTCGGGAAAAATGCCGCCTTGCACGATGCCAAACAATGCCTGATCGCGGCGTGATTGAGTTGTGTGACAGCGTTCTGCCCAGACATGGGTGCGCGCGACAGCTCGCTGGTTGTATTCGCGGTCATAGGGCGGGGCGCATTCATCGAAAGCCATGATGATATCGGCACCCAGGTCTTCTTGAATTTGAATAGCCTTCTCCGGTGTAAACCGGTGAGTAGACCCGTCGATGTGGCTCTTGAAGGTAACCCCGTCAGCATCGATTTTACGCATATCCGCCAGCGAAAACACCTGAAAACCGCCTGAATCGGTCAACATCGGGCCGTCCCACTGCATAAAACGATGCAGCCCGCCCAATTCTGCCACCAGTTCAGCGCCCGGGCGCAAATAAAGGTGATAAGTGTTCGAGAGCACCAGGCTGGCACCGGCAGCGCGTAACTGGTCGGGTGAAACGGCCTTTACGGTCGCCTGTGTACCCACCGGCGCAAATACCGGGGTGAGCAGGTCGCCATGCGGAGTCGTGAACACTCCGGCGCGGGCGCGTTTGTCCTGTGCAATGCGGTTGAATTGAAATAAGTTGTTCTTAATCATAAACCCCAGAAAATAGCGAGACCGGCCAGGATGGCCAGTATCACCAGGATGGTGAGCGGGATGCCAATGCGGGCGTAGGTGCGGAAATTATACCCTCCGGAACTCATGACCATAATATTCACGGGGTGTCCATACGGCGTGGGAAAAGCCAGGGAACACCCGAGCGCTACAGCCATGCCAAGCGCGCGCGAGTCAATCTGGGCTGAAGTTGCGGCTGCCAGGGCCAGCGGGGCGACCACCAGCGCTGCCACTTGACCGCTCATGAACTGGGTCAGCAGCATGGCGATCAGAATTAGAGCGAGCGCGATCCAGAGCGGGGCAATATCTCCCAGCAGCCCAAGCAGGGAGTTGACAGCCAGACTTGCCAGTCCGGTATTGCGAATTGCGGTACTCAAAGGCCACATGCCTGCGATTAGGAAAATCACTTTCCATTCGATCGACCGGTAGGCGTCGTTCATGGTCATGCAGCCAGTCACAACTAGAAGAACTGCGCCAGCTAAAATGGTCTCTGCGACCGGAACCAACCCGGTAGCAGCGGTAACCAATGCAACCAGGGTGATCCCGAGGGCCAGGTAAATCTTCCCCGGTGCCAGAACGGCATCCGGGTCCTCCTCAAGCAGCACGATATCCGGGTCACCGTGAAGTAAACGGATGCGGCGGGCGGTTCCCTGGACTAATAGGGCATCACCCGCCTGCAATCGCAGATCCGCAAGGTCCTCCTCGACCGGGCAATTGCTTCGCCAGATTGCGACGACGGTGAGGTGGTATTTCTCGCGGAAGTTCAGCTCACGCAGGGTTTTCCCGATCATTGTCGAGTGGGGCGGGAGGATCAGTTCTGCCAGTTTGATGACCTCGTTGACGACATTTGGCTGCGTCGGGCTGCCAGGAACAGTGACCAGGTGAAATTCAGCTATTTTGGTAGAGTCGACCAACCCGTGCACCATCAGCCGGTCCCCGGGTTGGATAATTTCCGAACGCTTGGGACCGAGATAGGGTTGGCCTTTGCGGATGATGCCGATGATCGTCAAACCGAGCTTTTTGCGCCAGTCACCGGCGCTGATGGTCTTCCCTGCCAGAGGGCTGTCGGGGAGCACCATTATTTCAGCCAGGTTGCGCTTCAGGTTATACAATTCAGTCAGGCGCGCACCCAGTTGGGTAAGCAGCCCATCGTGGCCTTCGGGCTGCACAGTGAGCAGCATATGGCGGCCTGCGGTTACCATGTAAACTGCTCCGATGAGGACGAGTGGAAGGCCAACAGGCAAAAAATCCAGCACGCCGAAAGGCGCGAAACCCGCGTCGCGCAGCGCGCCGCTGACGACAATGTTGGAAGTGGTGAACAAAGTGGCCATTCCACCCAAAATGGTGCCGTAAGCCAGGGGCAGGAGCAGTCGGGATGGCGATACACTCGCCGAACGGGTAAGGGTCATGACAGCCGGCAGCAGGATCCCAACGACTGCGATATTGTTCATGAAAAGGGATAACCCGGCAGCCGTCAGGAATGTGATCAGGATTAATGTGGCGTCATTCTTGTTTCCAAGACGCAGCATCCAGCGGCTGAGGACGAGCGTGACGCCAGTTTTGTGCAGGGCAGCGCCGATCATCGAGATGGCGATCAGAGTCATCACGGCGGATCCGCTGAACCCCGCGAATACCTCCTGCGGTTTTACCGTACCGGTGATACCCAGGATAACCAGCACCAGCAAAGCGACCAGGTCGGATCGCAAAATTTCCGTGATCAGCAAAACTGCTGCAATAATGGTGACAGCGAGAGTTAGCAGGGCAGCAGAGTCCATTTCCATCGGATTATAGCCGATCCGCATTGAAAACTTACGGCCCTTTTGCACCGGATTTTAATATTACGGGTAGCGGCGGCTCGTGAGCCGCCCTTAATGCGAACCGCCACTGCTTGTGAGAATATCGGACAGGCTTTATACTATCGCGGGCGATGCTATAGTGACTGGCAACACGAAAGATTTCTTTTCGCCGGTTTCCATCTGCCGCACGCCAAATTCAGCTCCCAGGACAAACTATGCAGCCTCCATCCAGTAAGCGATGGGTTATCGCGGAGAAAATCACGCCAGAAGCCGATCAGGCGCTGGCAGCCTACCCACCGGTCATGCGCCAACTGCTTTTCAACCGGGGCGTTACCGAAGGGGTGCAAGCCATCCGCTACCTGGAAAGCCGGATCGAGACCGCCGATCCGTTTTTGTTGACCGATATGGTCGCAGCGGTTGACCGTTTGACCTGGGCGCTCGATCACCAGGAAAAAATTGCCGTTTTTGGCGACTTCGATGTGGATGGGGTAACTTCGACTGTGATGATGGTCGAAGCGCTGCAGGCTTTCGGCGGGCTGGTTGAGCCGTACATCCCGGACCGGTTGGAAGAAGGCTACGGATTGAACAACGAGGCGCTGACAAGCCTGAAGGAAAGCGGAGTGCAGGTCGTCCTTTCGGTGGATTGCGGCATCCGCTCCGTAATAGAAGCCAGGCATGCCCTTGACCTTGGGCTTGATCTGATTATTACCGACCACCATCATGTTGGCGAACAACTGCCGCCGGGCTATGCCGTCATCGATCCTAAACGTGAAGGCGACGCCTATCCGGATAAGAACCTGGCCGGCGTTGGAGTAGCATTCAAACTGGTGCAAGCGCTGGTTTCCCGACGTCCCGGGTCTGGCATTGCGGCAGAGGATTGGTTGGATCTGGTGGCGCTTGGCACCGTGGCGGACATGGTGCCACTCACTGGAGAAAATCGACAGTTGGTGCGCAAAGGATTGCACCGTCTGCGCCTTGGCAACCGCCAGGGGGTTTTGTCGCTGGCAAATGCAGCCAGAGTAAACTTGAACACCCTCAACACTGGCGATGTCGGGTTTATGTTGGCGCCGCGGTTGAATGCCGCCGGGCGGTTGGAATCGGCTCTGGCAGCCTACCACCTTCTTTATTCCAAAGACGTAGCTGAGGCTGGCTTGCTGGCGCAAAAATTAGACGACCAGAATACCTCGCGTCAGAAGCAAACCCGCGATACGCAAGCTGAGGCTGAACGTCAGCTTCTGGAAGTTGAAGAAGAGTACATCCTGTTTGCACTGGGACAAGACTTCAACCCAGGAGTCGTCGGGTTGGTTGCTGCCAGATTGGTGGAGTTGTTCCACCGGCCCGCAATCGTTGGCGCCTGGGTGGACGGCGCGATTCGCGCTTCGTGCCGAAGTATCCCCGGGTTTCATATCACTCGCGCGCTGGATGAATGCGCTGCTTTGCTGGTACGGCACGGCGGGCATGAATCTGCTGCCGGGTTCACCGTCCACGAGGAACACCTGGAGGAGCTGCGCGAGCGGCTGGCAAAGATCGCTTGGCGCGACCTGGCCGGCTCCGATTTGCGTCCATTGGTGCGTATCGATCAAGAGATACCGTTGAACGAATTGCGCCCGAATCTACTGGATTGGATGGAGATGCTTCAGCCGACCGGACAAAACAACCCGGATGCGACTTTTTGTTCACGGAATCTACAGGCGGTCCATGTCAAGACGGTTGGCGCCGATAAAACGCATCTCAAGTTTTCGGTGACCGATGGAAATATCTATTATGACGCCATCGCTTTTCGCTTCGGGCATATGGCTGGTAAAATGCCTGAACGGGTGGACCTCGCTTACCAATTCGAGAAGAACGTATTCAACGGGCGCGAGTCGCTGCAACTTAAGGTGATGGACATTAAAGCCACCGGCACCCCGGATTGACTTCGAAGCATGACCACTAAACCTATCGCGCAGTCTAGCGAAGTCCCAGACCTCCGTAAACAAATACCCACGCGCCAGGCGGCCATCGGGTTGGCGCTGTTGGTGACCTTTTTGTGGTCCACCTCCTGGGTATTGATCCGCTTCGGGCTTAAAGAAGTTCCGGCGCTTACCTTTGCCGGGTTGCGCTATTCACTGGCGGCTGTATGTTTACTCCCGTTTTTGCTAACGGTACAAAACCGCCAGGCTGTGCGCGGATTAAATCGCGGCCAGTGGTGGATGCTGACCGGTCTGGGGGTCATTTATTATGCCGTAGCGCAGGGCGCGCAGTACCTGGGATTGGTGTATTTGCCCTTGGCGTCCGCCAGTCTGCTGCTCAATCTCACCGCGCTGGTAGTGGTCGGTTTTGGCATGATCTTGCTGGCAGAAGCCCCGACCAGACTGCAATGGCTCGGGGTGATCCTCAACCTGGTCGGGATCGTGATGTTTTTCTACCCGCCGACCTTCACCGGTCAGGATTGGTTGGGGATTGCCATCGTCATGGTGGGCATGCTGGCCAATTCAGCCGGTACCTTGATGGGACGCAGCCTGAACCGGTCGGGTAGCATCCCGCCAATCGTGGTGACTGCTGTCAGCATGACCATAGGCGCGGTATTGATGCTGAGTACAGGGTTGGCGACACAGGGGATGCCAAAATTCAGTCTGGCGAGTTGGGGTGCTATCCTTTGGATGGCAGTAGTCAACACCGCTTTTGCCTTCACGCTGTGGAATTACACGCAGCGCAGCCTGCTGGCGATGGAAACAACCATCATTAACAACACTATGACAGTCCAAATCGCCATCCTTGGCTGGATTTTCTCGGGGGAAAGCCTGACCGCGCTGGAAATTGGCGGGGTGATCCTGGTGTCGTTGGGAGCCGTGCTGGTTCAGTTACGGTGATTAAGACAGGTCAATCCACAAAACGGTACTTAATCAACGCCCATAAGGCTTCAAAAGCGTCCCACATTTTGATCTTTTTTCCCTCAGAATAGTCGCGTGGGTAAAAAGCAATCGGGACCTCGTAAAGCCGAAACTTACGTTTGAGTATTTTGGCAGTAAATTCGGGTTCAAATTCAAAGCGGTGGGCGTGCAGCGGAATATCTTTGACCAACTCGCGTTTGAAGACTTTGTAACCAGTCTCCATATCGCTGAGGATGTTGTTATACAAAATATTGGTGACAAAGGTCAGGATTTTATTGGCGACCATATTCCAAAACAAGATAGGCCGGCGGGCTTGCCCCAAAAACCGGGAGCCGTAAACCACATCGGCTATGTCATCCGCGATTGGCTGAAGTAGGGCTGCATACTCGCGCGGGTTGTACTCCAGGTCGGCATCTTGAATGATAATGATATCCCGGGTGGCATTTTGAATACCCGTTCGCAGCGCAGCCCCTTTGCCGCCGTTCTTCTGATGGAAAATTGCCCGGACTTCACCCTGGTCCTGTAATTCTTGGAGAATTTCACGGGTTCCATCAGTGGAACCATCGTCCACCACCAGAATCTCGTGAACTAAACCGGTGGCTTTAACCCGTTTAATGATCTCGCGAATGGTCTTCTGTTCGTTATAAGCGGGGATGATTACCGTAACTTCCATCGGGTGAGATTATAGGAGACAAACCTATTTAATACAAGACGCCCGTGCTATAATTCTCGCATGGTCTTCCAATGCCATACTTATGCCCATCGCTCGCATGACCAGTTTTCATTGGTTTAGACGCTCAACTAAAAATATCGCCCTCCAGGAGAATTGAAATGGCTGTTCTCGGTCGATCTTCGGTAAATACCCCCCGGCAAGCACCTGCAACCCCAGCTGGCAATTTCTCGCCGGCTCCAATCATGAGCGTCGAAGACACTGGCCTTTCGGCGTTGTGGCTGCAAGACCTGGTCTTGAAGATTTATTATTTCCAGGGCTACATGAGCGGGTTCAAACTCGCCGAGGAGATTGCGCTCCCATTCACAGGTGTGCTGGATCAAATTCTGGAAGCTTTGAAACGCGAAAAATCTCTGGAAGTGCGTTCTTCACAAATGGGGCTGGGTGAAGGGGCATACGTTTACGCCATTACTGGTGCGGGAACCGATCGCGCCCGTGAGGCATTGGATCGCAGCCAGTATGCCGGTCCGGCGCCCGTACCCCTGGCAAAGTATATCGAATCCATTCATAAACAAAGCCGCAGCCACATGCAGGTGACACCGCGCATCATGCACCAGGTACTCTCTGCTATGGTGCTTTCCGAGCAGGCTTACCAACGACTCGGACCGGCGGTTAATTCAGGAACTTCTATTTTTCTGTACGGCCCGCCCGGAAACGGCAAGACCACAGTCGCGCGCGCAGTGGGCAATATGGTCCAATCACAGCCCATGTATATCCCGTATTCGCTGTACGTGGACGGTCAGGTCATCAAGCTGTACGACTCGGTCAACCATCAATTGACAGGCGAAGAAGACACAACCCCCTGGGGGACCGGCACGCTGCGCGCGGCGAACCGGCGCGATCCGCGTTGGGTGCAAATCAACCGGCCGTTTATCGTCACCGGCGGTGAACTTACCCTGGCAGGGCTGGACCTGGTATTCGATGACACGCTGAAGTATTACGAGGCCCCTTTCCAGGTCAAGGCTAACGGCGGCATTTTACTGATCGACGACTTTGGCCGCCAACAAGTCCGGCCGCGCGATTTGCTGAACCGCTGGATTGTGCCGCTGGAAAACCGCATTGATTACATGACCATGCATACCGGGCGCAAAATCGAGGTCCCTTTCGACGTGCTGGTCGTATTTTCGACCAACCTGCCGCCAAGGGACCTAGTCGATGAAGCATTCCTGCGCCGCCTGCGCCATAAGATCGAAATCGTGGATCCCACCTTCGACGAATTTAAGGAAATTTTCAAACGGGTGGCAGAACAAAAAGGCGTGAAGTACAACGACGCAGGCGTTAATTACCTGCTGCAGGATTTCTATATCAAGGGTAACCACAAGTTGCGCGCTAATCATCCGCGCGACCTGTGCGATCAGATTGTGGATATTTCGCATTACCTCGGCAAAGAAGCCGAAACAACCCCTGAATTGATCGACCGCGCAGTCCAATCCTATTTTGTCGAGCTAGGCTAATGCGCAGCGAACCCGCCGAGCCGCTGATTTATGCCCACCGCGGCGCCAGCGCTTACGCTCCAGAGAACACCCTGGCTGCGTTTTGCCTGGCGCTGGAGCAGGGCGCGGACGGGATCGAATTGGACGCCAAGTTGAGCGCGGATGGCGAAATTGTCGTCATCCACGACCAGACAGTGGATCGCACTACTCCGGGTAAGGGGCGGGTGAACCAGCTGACCTTATCTGAATTAAGAAAATTGGATTCCGGCAGCTGGAAAGGGGATGCTTTTACCGGCGAAAAAATCCCCACGCTGGCAGAAGTATTTGCATCCGTTGGCGGCAAGCTTAAAATAAATGTCGAGCTGACCAACTACGCTTCACCACAGGACGGGCTGCCGGAAAAAGCCCTTGCCCTGGTGCAAGAATATCACCTTGAAAACAGCATATTATTTTCCTCCTTTTTGCTTTCCAACCTGGCAGCGGTGCGGCGGGTTTGGCCGGAAGCGCCGGTCGGTATCCTGGCTGACCCCGGAATAAAGGGATTGCGTAACCGCTCGAAGTTTAGCCGGGAAATTTCTCCGGATTATCTGCACCCCCATTTCCTGAATGTTTCCCGACGGCTGGTGGAACGAGAAAAAGCGGCTGGACGGCTGCTCAACGTCTGGACGGTAAATTCCTCGGTAGTGATGCGCAATTTAATTCGCTTCGGGGTTGCCGGGATCATCACGGATGATCCGCTGTTCGCATTGAAAATTCGAGGGGAAGCATGATTCCCGCGGAGTGGTTGGTGCACGCGCAGTCGGTTCTGGCGGAATGGGCTGAACGTACGCCGGTAACTTTTGATCCGGAATTGCAGGTTTATCTAAAATGGGAAAACCAGCAGTTGACCGGGTCGTTCAAGTTACGCGGTGCCTTCAACAAAATTGCCAGTCTGCTGCCGTGGGAACGCGAACGCGACCTTGTGACCGCTTCAGCAGGCAATCACGGGATGGGGGTGGCCTACGCAGCCCGTGAGATGGGCGCAAAAGCGGTCATCTTTGCCAGCGAACATGCCGTGTCAAAAAAAGTCCAGGCGATGCGCGATTTGGGCGCTGAAGTTCGCCTGGTAACGGGTGGTTATACCGAAGCTGAAGCTGCCGGGTTGACCTATTCGCATGAATCCGGTTTAACCTGGGTTTCTCCCTACAATGACGGCAGGGTAATCGCCGGACAGGCGACCATTGGGCTGGAGTTGGCAGAGCAGATTCAACCATTCAACGTGCAATCGGTGGTGGTGCCGGTGGGTGGCGGGGGTTTGATCAGCGGGGTAGCATTGGCCTTGCGTTCCAAAGAAATAAAAGTGCGCATCATTGGCGTGCAATCAGAGGCAACCGCGGTGATGCATGCGGTATTCAACGGGCAGCCGCAGGAATCGGTGGTTGAAGCTCCAAGTCTGGCAGACGGGCTTTCCGGTGAGATCGAGAGAGGTTCGATGACCATCCCGCTAGTGCAGGAGCTGGTGGATGACATCATCCTGGTCAGCGAACCCAGCACCGAAGATGCCATCGTGTATGCCTGGGAAAAATATAACCAGATTATCGAGGGATCGGCTGCGGTCGTGCTGGCTGCTGTTTTGACAGGAAAAATTGTGCAGCTGCCGGCAGCGCTGGTCATTTCCGGTGGAAACATTCAACCTGAGGTACATCAAACGCTGATCGCTCGCAGCAGCGGCAAATCAAACCAGGCAGGGTCGCAGAAATGAAACGGTTGGTCAGCCTTTGCCTGCTGGTTGTTTTCCTGGCGGGGATATCCGCGCCGTTTGCGCAGCTTGTTACGGCGCAAGCCACCGAGCCGCAGGAAGATTATCTAGCCAAAGCGCGCAATTTGATGGCGGACATGTCGCCCGAGGAGCGGATCGGGCAGCTTTTTCTGGTTTCGTTCAAGGGGACCGAAATTGCCCCGGACTCGGCTATCTACCGGCTTATCACCGATCATCAGATTGGCGGGGTGGTCCTGCGGGCGGATAATGATAATTTTAGCGGACCAACGGATACCGTACCTCGGGCCGCGGAATTGGTGCGCGGGCTGCATGAAATTGCCTGGCAGGCCAGCCAGGCAAAACCCGGGGTGGAAGGCGGCCAGGCGACCGAGACTGCCGGTTATATCCCGCTATTCGTCGGGATTTCGCAGGAAGGCGACCTGTACCCGACTGATCAGATAATCAACGGGCTGACAGCCATTCCCAGCCCTATGGCGATCGGTGCAACCTGGGATCCGCAGTTAGCTCAAGCGGCCGGCCTGGTGATGGGCAAGGAATTGCGCGCCATCGGCTTTAACCTGTTCTTTGGCCCCTCATTGGATGTGCTGGACGTCACTCTCACGCTCAACAGCGACGATCTGGGCGTCCGCACTTTTGGTGGGGACCCATTCTGGGTCAGTGAAATGGGTAAGGCCTATATTCGCGGGCTGCATCTGGGCAGCCGGGACGAAATGGCCATCATTGCCAAACACTTCCCGGGGCGCGGTAGCTCAGATCGCCTGCCTGAAGAAGAGGTGGCAACGGTACGGAAACCGCTGGAACAATTGAAACAGGTAGATCTGGCGCCTTTTTTCGCGGTTACCAGCCCGGAGACCGACCCGCTTTCCATTGTGGACGGTCTGCTCGTTTCGCACATCCGTTACCAGGGGCTGCGCGACAATATCCGCGATGTGACCCCGCCCGTGAGCCTGGACGCGACTGCGTTGAACCAGGTATTGAGCCTGCAACCCATTGCGGGTTGGTATAGTAACGGTGGGTTGGTAGTCAGTGACAACCTGGGCAGTAACGCGGTTCGGCGGTTTTACGACCCAACCATGCAGACTTTCGATGCACGCACTGTAGCGCGGAATGCCTTCCTTGCAGGAAACGACCTGCTGTATTTGAACAATTTCATTGAGACGATCGATGGCGACAGCGAAACAACGATCATTAAAACGCTCGACTCTTTCGTGCAGAAATACAATGAAGACCCGGCTTTTGCTGAACTCGTTGACCGTTCAGTTGCGCGCATCCTGGCGTTGAAAATCAAGCTCTATCCCAGTTTTACACTGGATGAGGTTTTGCCGGACGCCGCCTTCCTGGCGGAAGTCGGGCGGTCACAACCCACCACCTTCGAAATAGCCCGGCGGGCAGTCACCTTGATCAGCCCGGATGCGGCCGATCTGAGCGCCGTTCTACCCCGGGCGCCAGACCCGCGCGACCAAATTATCGTCTTTACAGATGTTCGAACAGCGCGCCAGTGCAGCGTATGCGCCGTCCAGGATTTTATTGAGGTCGATGCTTTCAAAAACTCCATTGTGCGCCTGTTTGGCCCCGGCGCCGGCGGGCAGATCAATGGTTCGATGATTCATGCCTACACCTACCTGGACCTAATCAGTTACCTCAACGACCCGCTGGGATCAGCCGCGTTAGGGGTTAACCTCAAAGCGTCGCAGTGGGTGATTTTTGTAATGCAGGATTCTTCGCTGGCGCGCCCCGAGACGAATGCAGTCAACCGCCTGCTTTCAGACCGTTCGGACTTGATCCGCGATAAAAAGGTTATTGGGTTTGCCTTCAATGCGCCCTATTACCTGGATGCGACGGATATTGCCAGGCTGACCGCTTACTTTGGCATCTATTCAAAGATCGATGCATTCATGGATGTTGCTGCCCGGGTGCTCTTCCAGGAACTATCGGCGGTGGGAGCGCTGCCGGTATCCGTTCCCGGTATCGGCTATGACCTGATCAAAGCCACTGCGCCAGACCCAACGCAAGTGATTCCGCTGTCGATTGACCTGCCAGAGCCGACGCCTTTCACCGGAACGACTACCCCTGAGCCGACTACTGTACCGGTATTCAGCATTGGCGATACGATTCCGATCAAGACTGGTGTGATCTCCGATACCAACGGCAATCCGGTCCCAGACGGCACGGTGGCGCGCTTCATCTTTTCGATTCAAGGGGAAAATGGCGCCACCCAGCAAATTCAAGAAACCACCACGCTGGATGGAATTGCCCGGGGAACCTTCGACATAACCGGTGAAGGCGCGCTTGAAATTCGGGTAATTTCGGAACCGGCTACGACATCGCAGCTGTTGACCTGGAACATGATCGGCGGCGCTGGCGCGGCAGTCACACCGATTAACCCTACCCCAATCGTGACGGAAACTCCCCTGCCGACTCCTACCCTGGCACCTTCCCCTACAGCCGACGCGCCAGCCAATACCAGCACCACCTCTGCACCCCGCGCCGGTGATTGGCTGCTATCTTTCTTGCTTATCTGGGGCAGCGCAGCCGGTATTGCTAAAATCGGCCAACGCCGGGTTAACCTGCGCTGGGGGGTACGCTGGGGGCTGCTGGCCGTCGTTGGCGGGATGCTGGCTTACCTGTACATGGCTACCGGCTGGTTTGAATCAATTAACTGGTTTGCCGCCTCCGGGACGATAGGCAT
This sequence comes from Chloroflexi bacterium GWB2_54_36, assembly GCA_001796355.1. Classification (GTDB taxonomy): domain Bacteria; phylum Chloroflexota; class Anaerolineae; order Anaerolineales; family Anaerolineaceae; genus Bellilinea. The sequence goes on from MGMG01000084.1 coordinate 22,176, forward strand.
CCTGTTGGCGTGCGTGGTGGGAATTTTGGTCGGGTGGGGAGCTGGCTGGCTGTGGCAAAAGCGCATCATGCGCAACCGCAGCAACGGCGCTAGCGCAGCAAAGTAATCAGCAGACTGACCAAGGACAAGCCGAGAGTGATCGCGATCAGCGACTGCTCCAGCGGGAAATTCAGGAAGCTCCAGACAGAGTTCGAATTTGGCGCCAGCCGCGGCAATGTCGGGCGATCGGTGGCCAGGCTCTGGCGGAAGGCTTCAATCGTTTCCGGGCGGTCATCGGGGTGCAGGTTCATGGCCCAGATAATGGCTCGTTCCGTGCGAGAACTGATGTCCGGATTAATCTGAGTGGGCGGGATAAAGTGGTCAGGCCGTAGGAAGCGGTCGCGGGCGTCTGCCGGTGGTTCATTCGTCAGCAGGTGATAAAGCGTGGCGCCAAAGGCGTACACATCGGTGCGCACATCGGTGTGACCGCTGTCACCGCCGTACTGTTCCAGTGGAGTATACAGCGCCGTCCCCTGGCCTTGCATGACGGTAATAGTGATCTCTCCGGGAGCTAGCAGCTTGACCAGCCCAAAATCGACCAATTTAATCAGTCCATCCGGCGTAATCTTTAGATTGCTGGGTTTGATATCCCGATGCAGGATGGGAGGATTCTGGCTGTGGAGGTAAGTCAGCGCGTTGGAAAGCTGACCGGCCCAATTGAGGACGTCGCTTTCAGGCAGGAAGCGCTCTTCCTGACGGGCTTCGCTAATGAGCGCGCGCAGGTCTTTCCCGGGAACAAAGTCCATGACCAGGTAATCGCGATTGCTGACCGAGAAGAAGTCGGACACCTTTGGCAGGTTGGGATGGTCCAGACGCGCGAGCACGGTTGCTTCGCGCAAGAATTGATCGCGAGCTTCACGCGCCAATTCTGACGCCATGGATCGATCGTGTTCGACTTCTTTCAGGGCGCACTGGCGGCCTTCCAACCGCGTATCGTCAGCCAGGTAGATGGAGCCCATCCCGCCCTGGCCAATGATGCGCTTTACACGGTATCTGCCGCGCAGCACTTCCCCTGACTTAAGGGGTATTGGCATTAACGATTCCTATTTGGATTTGCATTCATGTGCTGATCCTGATGGTCGGCGTTGGATCAGACTTTTTTGTGCGGAAAGCACACAAAAATGTGTTTATTTGTTATATTATACCGTACACCGGGTCGCAATTGCCGAACTTTCTATCAGGGGAAGGAGGGGAAGGATGAAGTCGATCAATGCCGACCTGCCGATTCTTATCGGACAGGCTGGACCCCTCAATGGGAATCGTTGGGAAATCGAAAAAGAGCTGTTAATCGGACGGGATGATACCTGCGGGGTCGTCATCCATGACCGTCAGGTATCCCGTTATCACGCCCGCATTTCCATCACGCCTGACGGCGTTGCACTCGAAGATTTAGCCAGTAAGAACGGCACGTACCGCAATGGGGTGCTGCTGGAACGACCGGTGGTTTTGCAGGATGGCGACCAGGTTCAGATCGCCATGATTCAGCATTTTGTCTATCTTAGTTCGGATTCGACCGTACCGCTTGGCCCGGGCGTCCCGATTCCAGAAGCATTTCAACCCGGGACGTCACCGGCGGGGCGGCTGGTACTCGACCCCCTTTCACGCCGGGTGTGGGTTGCCGGTACCGAGGTCAATCCGGCGCTCTCCGTGCCGCAGTTCCGCCTGTTGGAGGCGCTGTATAACCACCGCGGCAGTGTAGTTGCGCGGCAAGACCTGGTGGTGGCTGTCTGGGGGGATGAGGAAGCGACGGGTGTCTCCGAGCAGGCGCTGGATGCCCTGGTACGGCGGCTGCGCGACCGCCTGGCGGGGTTGGACCGCAGCCATGATTACCTGTTGACCGTCCGCGGCTATGGGCTGCGCCTGGATAATCCGCCAGCGCGGTCGTAGGTTTTCAAGCAAAGATGGGTGTGGTCAATAAAGCATAAATTTACCATTTTCCCCTTCACGGGATGGGATGGAACCCATCCCATACAGGTGTGAGTGGGCGTCCACGCCCGCATGGTCAACCTCCTCCTGAAGCATCATTTGATGAGTTTTGATAGGTGATTGTAAATTCTTTCGGTGCGGATTGTTATTAAGATAGGAGTGGCGGTTCGTGGCTTCCCGTAAAGTCATTCACCTGGATCTGGATGCCTTCTTCTGCTCGGTTGAGGAATTGCGCCACCCCGAATTGCGCGGGAAACCCTTCGCAGTCGGCGGCCGGCCCGAGACTCGCGGCGTGATTGCTTCCTGCTCCTATGCAGCCCGCATGTGCGGAGTACATTCTGCAATGCCGACCAGCCGGGCGCTGCGTCTGTGTCCTTCGCTGATCCTGATCTCGGGAGAGCATGGGCACTACTCGGAATACTCGCGGAAGGTGATGGCCATCCTTGGCAGATATTCCGGGCTGATCGAGCAGGTTTCCATCGACGAGGCGTTCCTGGACGTCAGCGATTTGGCCAGGCCTGGCGTGGAAATTGCACGGGATATTCAGCAAGCCATCCGTCAGGAATTGGATTTACCCTGTTCGCTCGGGATTGCATCCAACAAGCTGGTTGCCAAGATCGCGACGGATGCGGGCAAGGCCGGGCACCGCGGCATCACACCGCCGTGCGCCATCCTGGAAGTACCGGCAGGCGGGGAAGCTGACTTTTTAGCCCCCATGCCCGTCCAGGCGCTTTGGGGGGTGGGTCCAAAGACTGCGGCGCGCCTGAAAAGCCTGGGGATCCACACCATCGGTGACCTGGCGCGGGATCCGGAACAAAAGTTAGTCAAGTTGTTTGGCAAGTACGGGCACGATATTTCCCGGCATGCCCGCGGGGTGGATAACAGCCCGATTGAACCTGAACATGACATCAAATCCATCAGCCAGGAGACCACCTTCGACCGCGATATTGCGGATGCGGTGCGGCTGCATCAGGTGCTGCGCAATCAGTCCGAGAAAGTCGCTTTTCGGCTGCGCAGCAAGAACCTGACCGCCACGACCGTGCGGATCAAAGTCCGTTGGCCCGATTTTTTGACCCAGTCGCGGCAACTGACCCTGCCGCGGGCAACCAACCAGGATACGGTGATCGCCCACGGCGCGCTGACCTTGTTCGACAGCCTGTGGGACGGGAAGATCAAGGTGCGTTTGATCGGGGTGGGGGTGAGCGGCCTGCAGCCTGAAATCTGGCAGCCCTCCCTATGGGATACGCCCAATGACAAGGAGCGGCGCCTGCTGGCAGCGATGGATGAATTGAAAGACCGTTATGGACGCAAGATTGTCCAACGCGGCGCAGCGCTCAAACCGAAGAACACGCAGGACGACGATCCGTAAGACGATCAGGCAACGGGGGAACCCTGACCGGGAGAAGAAAGCGAGAAGGCCATGCAAAAATCCCTATCTACTCAACCCGCTGCCAGTCCAGAATCTCTGGAAATCAATCTACCTACCAGCCAGAGCACGGGGAGCGAGATCATCGCGCCTGGGCTTAAGTCAGCGCACCGGTCGATCGATTACCGGCTCAGGCAGCCGCATTTTCCGCATGATATTTCCAGCCGCTTGACCGACGGCCTGGTACCGGCTGTCCTGCTTTTGGCCTTGACGATGATGATGGATATGCTGATCTACCCGATTCAGGCAACGGCCAAAGGGGAAGGGCTGCTGGTCTATCTGATTCTGGTGCTGGCATTAGGCGTTTTCGCGTTGGAGAAAAGCACGCACTCCGGATCTACTGAAATCGGGCGCGCCATCAGCGGGATGGTCGCTGGCCAGTTCTTCTGGCATTCGCTGTGGATCATCCAACTGCTGGGCGGGATCGAACTCAATCCGCAGGGTACCATCCTGATCCTGGTGTTGATCAGCTTGTTGGGGTTGACCCTGTGGCGACCGGTGCTGCCGCTGGGGGTAAAGTTCTTCCTGGTCTCGTTCCTGGCCAGTTGGGTCAACCGCTTCTTTATCAATCATTCCATCATCCAATCCGCAGGCGCCGACCTGTTTACCTGGTTGTTTTACGCTACCGGTTTCCTGGCGCTGGCAGGGGTCGTATTTGGGATTGCCTACTTAATTTACCGGGCTGAATTCAAAGTCCAACGGCTGTGGGCTGCGTTGGGCATCTGGCAGTCGGCGCTGGTGATGTTGATCGTCGCGCTCAAAGTGTTCTTATAAGCTTGCCGGACGAGATCACATCATCTGGCTCAGGCGGTGTTCGGCGTGGGCATGCGGCGAGGTGTTGAGCAGATCGTTATAAACCGCCATGATGCGGGCAGCGATGATATCCCACGAGTAGCCGCGCGCAATTTCGGCGCCCTGAGCGCCCAGGCGCGTCCGCAAAGCCGGATCGAGAATGATCTCGATCAGGTGCTGGCCGAGCAGTTCCGGTTCGCCATTGGGCACCACGAAACCGGTCACGCCGTCCTGCACCAAAAACGCCAGCCCGCCAACCTGAGAGGCGACAACAGGCGTGCCGCAGGCCATGGCCTCCAGCGCCACCATGCCAAAAGACTCATAGTGAGACGGCACGACCACCACATCGGCAGCGGAATAGTAGTACGGCAGCGACTCCTGGCTGCGTTTGCCAAGGAAGAGGACGATGTCACCCAGGCCGAGCTCTGCGCTCAGCGTCTTGATACGCGTCATTTCCAGGTCCAGGCTCTGGTCGCTGACCTCCGGGTCGCCGCCGATGATTGCCAGATAATGCGGGCAGCAATCCAGGTTGTTGGTGGATTGGATGTAAGCCAGCGCCTGCAGCAGGGTATCGACACCCTTGAGCGGCTCGATGCGGCCGACAAACAGGATCATCTGGGCATCGGCTGGCAGGTCGATGGCGGCTTTGGCTTCGTCTTTGGGAATCGGATAGAAGCGGCTGGTATCCACGCCTGGAGGAATGACTGCCACTTTGGCTGAATCGGCGTGATAGAGGAATTCCAACTGGGCCTGTTCAGCCAGGGTGGCGGCAACGATGCGGTCTGCCAGTTTGAGGATGCGCTGCTCGCCTTCCAGGCGGTAGCTGCCCTCCATCTCCCCCGGCGAGCGGGCGACGCGGTTTTTCATCATCACCAGGGTGTGGAACATTTGGACGATGGGCGTTTTCCATTTGACCTGCAGCAGTTCGGCGGCTGCGCCGGACATCCAGTAGTGGCTGTGGATCAGGTCGTAATGCAGCTCTTTTTTGGCGGCAAATTCTTCGATGCCGCTGACGAACTGCGGGATGTGGGCGGCCAGCTCGGGCCTGGGCAGCGGCACCTCGGGTCCGGCCGGGATGTGAACCACGCGGTTGCCGTAGCCCAGGTCATGCAGCACATGCGGCACATGCTCATTCTGCGAGCGGGTGTACACATCCACATGCACGCCCAGATGGCCCAGGTGGCGCGTCAGCTCGGCGACGTAAACGTTCATCCCGCCTGTGTCTTTGCCGCCCAGGGTAGCGAGCGGGCAGGTGTGATAGGAGAGCATGGCGATGTTCATCAGGCGCGATTCCTTGCCGTTTTTTGAGGGGTACTGGTATAATCAGCCGCACGCCACCGTAGCTCAGTTGGCAGAGCAGACGTTTCGTAAACGCCAGGTCAAGGGTCCGAATCCCTTCGGTGGCTCTTGTATTTTAATACGGAAACCCGGTTCGCGCCGGGTTCGGTGTCTGGTGATCGTGCCGGTCTCCGCCCGCAGGGCGATCTGTGAGCTCGTAGGGTGTGTTCGACCTGTATGGCCGATTCTTATTGTTATCCCAATCAGGCCAGTGATCATTAGCGGTGGGTCGAACGCACCGGGGTTTGAGGTGGTGCGTTCACCAGCGGAACACACCCTAACACTCTGACCCCTCTGATCGTGCCGGTCTCTGCCCGCAGGGCGATCTGTAATCGACCGAGCACGGGTTTTGACCGAAGGTCTCCTTATTCGTTTCAAAAAAGGAATGAAACGAATACTCAACAATTGGACGATTAATGCCTATATGCGGCGGTGCGCTAAAGCTGCACCCTACGGCTGGGGGAGAAGGTATTCGTTTTCGTTTCAAAAAAAAATTAAAAACGAATACCCCCTCCCAACCGCTCCCCTACGGGGATGCTACGCGACCCCATTTTGAAAAACAAAAATGGAGGAGGAGTCAAAGCCGAGACGAACATAAGGATATGCAGCAGGTTGATGGAGGCAGATTGCTTCATTTCGCTTCGCTGCATTTGCAATGACATCCGCCCCTGAGATGGGTCAAGTGGAGCCGATTGCCAGGCACGAACTTCCGGGATCAATGAATTGTTAAGGTGCGAGATAATATTATAATAGAATAAAAGTTCTAATTTGTCAAGCCTATTTTGCATTTTTTGGTATTTTGTTTTAGCCAACCTGCAAGGCCAATCTCATATACAATCAGCTTATGCAAGATTAGAATAAGACCGACCAAGTTCCATGGCAATGGGGAATTATGACGATAACCTTCGAAGAATACATCAAAAAGATCGAGGCCGATTACCGCCACGGCATCGCCACTGAGCATACGTACCGCGGCACATTAGAACTCCTGGTTGAATCCTTCGCGAGGGGAGTGGATGCTTCAAACGATCCCAAACACCTTGCCTGCGGCGCGCCGGATTTTATCGTTGAAAAGGGCAAAGTCCCCTTAGGGTACATCGAAACCAAAGATGTCGGCGCCGATTTGAACCAAATTGAAAAAAGCGAACAGATGCGCCGCTACCTCAAGGCGCTCAACAATCTGATCCTGACGGATTACCTGGAATTCCGCTGGTATGTCAACGGTGAAAAGAAACGCACCGTGAGGGTAGCGGAGTCAGGTAGAAATGGCCGATTGACCCAATCCGTCAATGCCGCCGAAAATATCGAGAACCTAATAAAAGATTTTTTTGCGGTCGAGGCGCCAACCGTCACCAGCCCCAAAGAATTGGCCAACCGGCTGGCCGGGGTGACCC
>MGMG01000085.1 GCA_001796355.1 Chloroflexi bacterium GWB2_54_36
CCCTGGATATCGCTCAGTCAATCCAAGTCTTTTGAATTTGGCCTTGACATAGTCATAGCAATCGCGATGACAATAAAAACCGGCGCTTTCACCCACAGGGCGCAAAAACCGCGAAACAGGAACGCACCCTATCAGCTCCCGTAGGTTGGGTTGAAGGGGCAGGATGGGGTAAAAAATTAAGAATTATCTTTGAGGCACAGAAACCCAACAACTTTGATGAATACACTTTGAACAATTAAGAATGTCGGATTTTGGGCTGCAAGGGAAAATATTGATTAGGAAATGCTGGCACGTCCTCAATCCGACCTACCGGAAAAATCTCCTGCGCCTAAACCCGGCCTTCAAAAATAATCGATAATGTTACAATAATTCCATGCACGTGATTCTCACGCATGAACAGGCCGATTTTGACGCCATCGCTGCGCTGCTGGCTGCCCGCATCTTGAATGAACGCGCGCTGGCAGTGCTGCCGCGCAGGGTCAACCGCAATGTGCGTGCCTTCCTCAACCTGTACGGCGCAGAATTACCCTTCGTCGAGGCGCGCGACCTGCCGTCCGAACCGATCGAAACCATCACGCTGGTTGACACCCAATCGCTGATCACCCTCAAAGGCCAGACGAAAAAGACCAAAGTACATGTCGTCGACCACCATCAATTGCGCCCCGACCTGCCTGGTAATTGGACCGTTGTCAATGACCAACTCGGCGCCTGCACCACCATCCTGGCGGAAGACATCCGCGATCACAACGGCCCCTTGAGCGTCCTACAGGCCACCACACTGCTGCTTGGCATTTACGAAGATACCGGTTCGTTAACCTATATCAGCACCACCGCGCGCGACGCACGGACTGTGGCTTACCTGCTCGACCAGGGCGCCAGCCTGCGGATTGCCAGCGAATTTCTCAACCCGCCGCTGTCAGAAGAACAGCGCGAGATTTACAATTCGCTGCTGCAATCGGCTGAGACGGTCAATATCCACGGACAGAGCATCGTAATCTCAACCGCAGAAGCGCCCAGCTTGAACGAAGAAATCTCGAGTATTGCGCACAAGCTGCGCGATTTACTCGACCCGGACGCGCTTTTCCTGCTGGTTGGCACCGCCGAAGGGGTGCGCCTGGTAGCCCGCTCCACCACTGACCGGGTCAACGTGGCCGAAGTGGCTGCCCGCTTTGGCGGCGGGGGGCATGACCGCGCCTCCGCAGCCCTGTTACGCCAGCAAGTTTCAGAACCAACCGTGCCGGTCCCATTGGAGGCTGCCTACCAGAAGCTGTTAGCGCTGCTGCCGGAAATCGTCGAACCGGCGTTGACCGTGGGACGGATTATGTCACGCGGCGCGCGCGTTTTGACACCGGAAACCCCGGCGCAGGAAGCCGGAAAATTAATGCAGCGCTACGGCTACGAGGGTTACCCGGTGGTCAAAGATGGCAGAGTCCTTGGCCTGTTGACGCGCCGCGCAGTCGACCGGGCGCTGTCACATCATTTGAACCTGCCGGCTGCCAGCCTGATGGAAGCGGGAGAAATCACCGTCACCCCGAAAGACACCATCGAGCACCTGCAGCGTTTGATGGCGGATAGCGGCTGGGGTCAGGTGCCTGTGGTCGCGCCGGAAGATGGGCATATCATTGGCATTGTCACCCGCACCGATCTATTAAAAACCATTGGCGGCGGAGAAGCGTTGCTTTCCGAGCAAAACAACCTGGCCGAGCGGCTGGAAGCAGCCCTGCCGCATGTCTGGATTAAATTCTTGAAGTTGATTGCAGAACAAGCTTCCAGCCAGCACCTGCCCATTTACATTGTTGGCGGCTTCGTGCGCGACCTGATCATCAACCGGCCAAGTACGGACTTTGACATTGTGGTCGAAGGCGATGCCATCCAACTGGCGCGGTCGCTGGAGAAGTTATTTGGCGGCCGGGTTGCCAGTCACAGCCGGTTTGGTACCGCCAAATGGCAAATTAGTGAGGTCAAAAATTCTCTGGCCCGGCGTTTTTCAGCCGATGCAGAAAAAGATGCGATGGACCTGCCGGATACGTTGGATTTCATCAGCGCGCGCACCGAATTTTACAATTACCCGACCGCCTTGCCGACGGTAGAACGCGGCAGCATCAAGCTCGACCTGCACCGGCGGGATTTCACCATTAATACCCTGGCGCTGCGGTTGGATGGCCGGTATTACGGGAATTTATACGATTACTGGGGCGGTTTGAACGATTTACAAAAAGGGCTTGTGCGAGTGTTGCATTCGCTCTCTTTTGTGGATGACCCGACTCGTATGCTGCGGGCGGTGCGCTTTGAACAGCGTTTTGGTTTCGAAATCGAAGCCCGAACGGAACAGTTGATGGGTGAAGCGCATGACCTGCTCAAGCAAGTCTCCGGCGACCGCCTGCGTCACGAGTTAGATCTATTGATGGCGGAGGAACACCCGGAAAACGGATTTGCCCGCCTGGAAGCCATTGGATTGCTGCACGCCATTCATCCCTCCCTCGATTGGAAAGCCGATTACGCCCCTGAAATTCTGTCCGTCCTCAAAAAGCCGCTCCGGGACGGCTGGTCCTTGCCGGAGACTCTGGGTGCGACTCCGATCCGCCGGGCGCTGGCTTACCTGATCTGGTTTGGGCGCTTCCCCGAGGAAGTCGGCCAGAACATTGCCAACCGGCTGCGTTTGTCGCACCATTTGATCACTGCCATTCACGATGTTGGGCATTATTTTTCCCGTTTGCCCGAATTGATCGACCGCAGCCCTAGCCGGATCGTTTCCGTGCTGGATGAAGTCTCGCTGCCTGTTTTGTATGTCATTTATGAGTTAAGTCCATCGCAACCGCTGTGCAATATCGTCAATCAATATGTAACCCGCTGGCGCCACGTCCAACCCACCGTCGACGGGTATGCCTTGCTTTCGTTGGGGCTTGAGCCCGGTCCAGCGTACCGCCAGATCCTCTGGTCGCTGCGGGCCGCCTGGCTGGATGGCAAGATAAATTCCAGCGACCAGGAGACCGCCCTGCTGCAGCAGATGCTGCAGACCTTCCAGATATAATGGTGCAGAGGGCTTATGGATGTTGAATTAATCCCCGATTTGGTACAACAGCTCACCATCCGAGAAGCAGAATATGCAGACCTTCCAGCCATGGAATGGGAAGGAGAATTTAAGCACTTCCGCAACCTTTATTCAGACGCCTTCCGGCGGTCGCAACATCAGTTAGGTTTGATTTGGCTGGCCGAATTACCCAACCAGGGTCTGGTTGGGCAAGTTTTGTTGCAGTTGAACTGCGATCGCCCTGAACTGGCTGACGGAAAAGATCGGGCTTATTTCTATGGCTTTCGCGTCCGACCAGCTTTCCGCGGGATTGGCCTCGGTACGCGCATGGTCAACCATGTGGAAAACAACCTGCGTTGGCGCAGTTTTTCATGGCTGACGCTCAATGTAGCGGTCAATAACCCGCTGGCGCGCAGTTTATACAACCGGCTCGGCTTCGTGGTGGTTGCACACGAACCTGGCATCTGGTCCTACATCGATCATACCGGACGCCGGCAGTGGGTTGAAGAACCCGCCTGGCGCATGGAAAAGCACCTTTAGCGATCAGGGCGTGAGCAATTTATCGAACAGATCTGCGCCATGCAGTCCTGCATCCAGTGCCGCCTGTCCGGTGCTGGTCTGGAACCACAGGCTGATGATTTCGCCGAAATTCGTGGTGAAATTGACCTGGATGTAACCGCTTTGCGTCCCAACCAGCGTGTCGGCCGGGATATCCTGGACGAAATTGATAATCCCTTCGGTCAGTTCTCCCAGGGTTTGCTTATCCTCGATATCCGTGACCGGTACCTTGAAATATAAGTCGGTCTGCCTGGCAAGAAAACGCGCCACGCTGCCATCTGCAAGGACGCAATTTTCACCATACGCAGCAGCATTGACCTCTGCCGCCAATACCTCCTGTTTTTCCAGGCGCTGCTGCAATTTGGCGCTGATATCCGGCAGTGGTTGGGTCGCCCAAACATAAGCACATTGTGTGTCATCGATCGTTGTCTGGCGGGGATTGAACATGTCCGCCAACCCCTGCAGATTGCCGGTGAAATATAAAATAGCCAACCCCGCCAGTACCAGAACTGCCAAAACTAAAATAAATTTTCTCATGGTTCTCTTCGCTTGAACCACAACCAGACCGATGGTCTTTGGGCTCCCTCCTGCCCATCCACCCGCTGCTGCAGGTCAAGTATCCCTCCCAATTCATTGATATCGTCTTCAGTCAATCCATGCCCCAGGCTGCTGCCCAACTCGCGGTAGTGCCCGTAGATCATCCAGACACTGCCGGGCGCCAGCAGGCGATTCAGGTTCATCTGATAAGCTTTCCGGCCGTCCTGGCTTAGTTGGTGGTAACAGCCAATATCCAAAATGTAATTATATTCATCCTGCACCCCTGTCAAGCGGGTAACATCGTCAACCCGCACATCCGCCATTAACCCGGCAGCTCTCAGCCGCTTGCACGCCGCTTGAACAGCGAGCCGTGAAAAATCGACGCCGACAACCTGCCAACCGTGCTGCGCCAGATAGAGCAGGTTAGTCCCGGTACCGCAACCCAGATCGAGCGCCCGGCCGGGTGAATGGCTGCCCACAAACGCTTCCACCTCCGGCGGTACGATGCCGGTATCCCAACGGGGTTTTCCCAGCAGGTAGCGCAGGTTGAATTCAAGCCGCCGCATCAAACCAGTCATTCTCCAACCGACTGGCGAACGCGGTCAACATCCAGCCCGCCGACCTGACGCCAGAGTTCAGCGCCGTCTGCTGCGAAAAGAATAAAGGTAGGGGTATATTCAAATCCCATTTGATCTGCCAGTTCGCGCCCGCCCCGGGTGTGGATATCGACTCGGATGACAACCAGCCGACCCGACATTTCCTTTTCCAACCCGCCCACGACGGGTTTGATTGCGGTGCAACCCAGTCAATAAGGTGAAAGAAATTCAAGCAGAACTGGCTTGCCGGAACCAATCTGGTTGCGCACCTGTTCAGCATTGGTGTTTTTCGTTCCGGCCGGATGCAGCACCACCCAGGCAGCCACCAGCAGCAGGGCTAAAACCCCCAGTAGAATCCCTCGTCCAAGGGTAAAGCCGCGCCGGGCAATGAGCGCAACCGCAAATCCGAAAATGACAACGCCGCCAAGGATGAAGGAGAATTGGTTCAATATTCGATCCATAAGTCTTCCTCCACCTGATATAATAGGTGATGTTTTGCTGGTTGGTTCCAGGGTTCTTTTGACAAGAACCATGTCCAGTCTTAACTATCCCAGGCTGGCGCCATCACTTCCACAAAAGGGTTTGGTTAATGAAAGAGTATACCACTGAGTCCATCCGCAACATTGCCCTGGTCTCTCATAGCAGCGCGGGTAAAACCATGCTGACCGAGGCCTTCCTCCACTTCTCAGGCGGTACAACCCGCTTGGGACGAATTGAAGACGGCACAACCGTTTCCGATTATGACGAACAGGAACACAAGCGCGGGATTTCTCTGTACACCACCGTTGTCCCGGTGGAATACAAAGATGTGAAACTCAATTTTCTAGACACCCCTGGTTACACCGATTTTGTTGGTGAAGTGGTTTCAGCCTTGCGCGTCGCCGATAGCGCTGTAGTTCTCATCGATTCGGTATCAGGGGCCGAGGTTGGGACTGAAATTGCCCTGAATTATGTGAATCAATTCAACTTGCCGCGATTTATCGTAATCAACAAGATGGATCGTGAAAATGCCAATTTCCAAAAGGCGCTGGCATCCATCAAGGATTACACCGACATGCGCACGGTACCTGTGCAAATCCCCTGGGGTGAAAAAGCTGATTTCAAAGGCGTCATCGATTTGCTCACCATGAAAGCCTATGAGGGCGGTGGTAAAACAGTGGTCGAAATCCCGGCCGAGTATAAAGATGCCGTTGACGAGGCGAAAGTGGCTTTGGTCGAAGCCGCCGCTGAAGGTGAAGACGCCTTGCTCGAAAAATATCTCGACAGCGGTGAACTCACCAGCGAGGAAATCATCCGCGGCCTGAAAGCAGTCGTGTTGAGCGGCGCCTATGCCCCGGTGTTCGTCACCGCTGGTTCGCATGAAATTGGTCTGGCGCCTTTGTTGGATGCCATGCTCAATTTCCTCCCCTCACCTGCTGCGGTTGCCCCGGTCACAGCCGAGACGAAGAACGGCCCGCAAGAAATCAAAGCCAGTGATGCCGGGCCGTTGGCGCTGTATGTGTGGAAAACAACTGCCGATCCGTTCGTCGGAAAACAAACCTTCTTCCGATTGTATTCCGGCATGGTCACCTCTGACAGCCGCGTTTGGAACCATTCAAAAGGCGTTGAAGAGCGCTTTGGCACCATCAGCATCCCGCACGGCAAGGATACCACTAGCGTCAAAGTCATCCACAGCGGCGATCTAGGCGTGGTTCCGAAACTTTCCGAGACCGTTACCGGTAATACCCTGGGTGATAAGGCTCACCCGCTGACCCTGCCAGTCCCAGCTTACCCAAATGGCCTGTACCGCGTTTCGATCCTGCCCAAGACTCAGGCGGACTCGACCAAAATCAGCCCGACCCTGACCCGCCTGTGCGAAGAGGACATGACGCTCTCCTGGCATAACGAAATGGCGACCAATCAGACCATTCTGCAGGGGATGGGTGATCAGCACATCGATGTGGCCATCAAGCGCGCCGAGACCAAGTTCCAGGTGAACTTCATCGTCGGCGAGCCCAAAGTGCCATATCAGGAAACCATCACGAAGAAGGCTCCTGCCATGTACCGCCACAAGAAACAAACCGGCGGATCGGGTCAATTTGGCGAGGTGCATTTGCGCGTCGAGCCGCTGCCCGACAAAGAGTTGGAGTTTAGCTGGCAAGTCGTCGGTGGGGCGATTTCTCAATCGTATTTCTCTTCTATTCAGAAGGGCATCACGTCCGTCACGAAGGAAGGCGTCATCGCCGGCTACCCCGTGCGCGGCGTACTGGTAGCCATCACCGATGGCAAGGAACATCCGGTTGATTCAAAACCGGTAGCGTTCGAAATTGCCGGCCGCGAAGCGTTCAAACTAGCCTTTAAAGATGCCAGCCCGGTGCTTTATGAGCCGATCATGATGGTCACGATCACCGTGCCGGAAGATCACATGGGTGATGTTTTAGGCGATTTGAACACCCGCCGCGCGCGCGTGCAAGGGATGAACAGCGAAAAAGGCCGCTCGATCATCACAGCCACGGTGCCACTGGCAGAAATGCTGCGCTACACCACGCAGCTGCGCTCATTGACCGGCGGTCGCGGGATTTTCGACATGGAATTCTCGAGCTACGAAATTGCGCCAGCACACATTCAGGCGGAAATTGTTGCAGCCCGGCAGAAAGAATTGGCAGAGAAGAAGGAAGAATAGTCACGCCGTAGAAGGAAGTTATTCTGGAAGGGGCGGCTCGCTGAGCCGCCTCTTGTACCTTGATCTGATTGGTTCCCGTTAGCCATAAGGTTATCAACCTCACCCATCCCGCCCCAGTCTTGGGGCGGGTTTGTCTTAATTGATTGTGTTTGCGCTGCTATGGCGGCGCAAACACAATCAAAATTCATTCTCTCCCCGCTCCCCGAAAGGTTGGCCGTCATTTGAAAAACAAACCATAAACCGGGGAGCGGGGTCGGGGGTGAGGGGCAAAACCATGTTCGTCACCTGAACTTTGAAAGCTTCCAGAAAACCAACAGAATAATCTCAAGACAGCATCTACGTTTATTGTAAGAAATGATCGTCAACATTCCGCCTTTTTTGCCGGGAGGTTGGCGTTTGACCTTGCTACGGAGCACAACAGAGGAAGCATTATGCGCCTGGCAGAAAGAATTCTTGCCCTGGTTATTGCTTTTGACCAACCCGTTAAGATTGCTTCGACCTCTCCGAGGTCTGCAATGACCAAAATTTAAGATAAAATATTAAACTATGAATGCAGATCCGTTGGAAATCTTATGGGATGGATTACTCTCGCGCGATCCTGAGCGCATCCGTGCGACCTATTCCGGCCTTGACCCAGAGTCACAGCAGGTGGTAATCGAGCACCTGGTGCGCATGACCAAAGAAGACGGCTGGCATCCGGAACAAATCCAGTCAGCGCAAACCGCCCTGGATACGCTGAACTCTGAGCATTCCAACGCCGATTGAAATCGAGGAATGCATGGAACTCAGCGAGCTAACTGCAGCAATGCACCGGTTTGTGCAGGCAAAGGGCTGGTATAATCCCGCCAGCCCAAAACCGCAAACCATGCGCAATATCGCCATTTCGTTGAACCTGGAAGCCAGCGAAGTCCTCGAGCATTTTCAGTGGGGCGAGACACCGGTAAATCAGGAAGAATTGGCCAGTGAGCTGGCAGATGTGGCGCTTTATCTACTGCAGTTATCCAGCGTGGCAGAAATTGACCTGGAAAAAGCCATCCTGACCAAGCTGGAACAAAATTACCAGCGAAACTGGGATGTGGATGAAGTAAAATAAGGGCTGCGAGCATCGAGATGCATATCACCGTATTTGGCAGTGGAAAACCGCGCCCGGGCGACCCGGATTACGCAGCAGCGCAAGAACTGGGTGGATTGATCGCCAGGGCGGGGCACACCGTCTTGACCGGCGGGTATGTGGGCACCATGGAAGCCGTCTCGCGCGGGGCGAATGAAGCGGGGGGCCACGTCATCGGGGTCACCTGTGACGATATCGAGCGTTACCGTGCTGGCGGCGCCAACCCCTGGGTAATCGAAGAATGGCGTCGCGTCACCTTGCTTGACCGCTTGAAAGCCTTGATCGACGGCTGCAACGCCGCCATCGCCTTGCCCGGCGGCCCGGGCACCTTTACCGAAATTACGCTGTATTGGAACCTTCTGGTTATCAACGCCATCGAGCCCAAGCCCCTGGTTCTGATTGGGGAAGGCTGGCGCCGGGTATTCGCCGAATATCGCACCACCCTGGGTCATTACGCCAACGATGCTGACTGGCGTTGGTTGATTTTCGCGCCCAACAATCCAACCGCGCTTGACCTGGCGGCCAACCATAAAATGAAATAATTCTTTTTCGCCCTTATCTCACGCCGATCGGAATTCAACATTTACATGAACACTGATAAACTTCCAACCCGCAGCGAAAACTTCTCAGAATGGTACAACCAGCTTATCCTGCGCTCCGAAATGGCCGACTACGCTCCCGTGCGCGGCTGCATGGTCGTGCGGCCTTACGGCTGGGCGCTCTGGGAAAATATCCAGAGTGCGCTCGATAAGCGCTTCAAGGAAACCGGCCACACCAACGCCGCCTTCCCGCTTTTCATCCCTATGTCTTTCCTGGAAAAGGAGAAGGAGCATGTGGAAGGGTTCTCACCGGAGCTGGCAGTGGTCACCATTGGCGGCGGCGAGAAGTTAGAAGAACCGCTGGTTGTGCGCCCCACCTCCGAGACCATTATCGGATACATGTACTCCAAATGGATCAAGTCTTACCGCGACCTGCCGGTTTTGATTAACCAGTGGGGCAACGTGGTGCGCTGGGAAATGCGCACCCGCTTGTTCCTGCGCACGTTGGAGTTTTACTGGCAGGAAGGCCATACCGCCCATGCCACCGCCGAAGAAGCCGTAGAAGAAACGGTGCGCATGCTGAACGTCTACACCGATTTCGCCGTCAATGAGGCGGCCGTGCCGGTCATACCCGGCCGTAAGAGCGAAACCGAGAAATTCGCCGGGGCGTCCGATTCCTACACCATCGAAGCCATGATGGGCGACACCCGCGCGCTGCAGTCCGGCACCTCTCACTTCCTCGGCCAAAATTTTGCCAAAGCCTTTGATATTCAATTCCTCGACCCAAACAACCAGCAGCAGCACTGCTGGACCACCTCATGGGGGTTGTCCACCCGCTTCATCGGCGCGATCATCATGACGCACGGCGACGACCAGGGTCTGGTGCTGCCGCCGCGCCTGGCGCCGATTCAGGTGGTGATTGTGCCTATTTTCCGCAATGATGAAGAACAGGCAAAGGTGATGCCGGTGGCAGAAGCTTTGAACCGTCAACTGGCGCAATTCCGCGTCAAGCTGGACGCGCGCAGCGAGGTCACCCCAGGCTTCAAGTTCAATGACTGGGAAATGCGCGGCGTCCCGCTGCGCATTGAAATTGGGCCGAAGGATGTTGACAACGGCGTTGTGACCGTTGCCCGCCGCCACATGCCGGGTAGAGCCGGAAAATCCACTTTGCCGCTCGGAGATGAAATTGCATTCCAAGTTCAGGCTGTTCTGGATGAAATTCAGGCTGCCATGCTCGAGAAAGCGCGCAACTTCCGCGATGCACACATCCACGAGCCCAAAGACTACGAAGAATTAAAGAAAATTGTGCAGGACGGCTGGGCGCTGGCCTACTGGTGCGGCAGCACCGAGTGCGAAGCCCGGGTAAAAGAAGACACCAAAGCCACCACCCGTTGTATTCCGCTGGACCAACCCGAGGGCCAG
>MGMG01000086.1:0-519 GCA_001796355.1 Chloroflexi bacterium GWB2_54_36
AGCTTGTCCAGGCTGAATGGGCAAGCTGAAGCTTACCCTACGTACAAGCTGGTAGCTTGTCCAGGCTGAATGGGCAAGCTGAAGCTTACCCTACGTACAAGCTGGTGCATTCGACCCGGCCGATGCAAATCAGGATACCTTTGTTCCACCCATAAAACTGATTACCTGATCGAACAGCGTCGCCCTGTGATCTATTGTCATTGCGAACGAAGTGAAGCAATCCACGCCGGTTAAACCCGACTCCTTTTTTATGGAAGGCCAGCTTGTTCATCCAGTGTAGATTGCTTCCTGCGTCGCAATGACAGTCTTCCCCTTGCATAACTGTTGCGAACAGATTGAAGCAATTCACGTCGGTTATACCTGACACCTTTCTTTTTGAAGACCAGCCTGTTCATCCGGTGCAGATTGCTTCCTGCGTCGCAATGACAGTCTTCCCCTTGCATAACTGTTAAGCCGCTGCTGGCCTTTTTGCGCCAAAATTTAGGTAGCACAAATGGCAAATGATACTAGAATTAGTTT
>MGMG01000086.1:539-57625 GCA_001796355.1 Chloroflexi bacterium GWB2_54_36
AGCACAAATGGCAAATGATACTAGAATTAGTTTGGAACCCCAACGGCTGCGGACTGCTGTTTAACCTGCCTGCCCCTGTATATTCTGGTGAATCGATTTCCCACCGCCCTGGAAGGTGAAAAATGGACACAACCCAACCGACTGTCATTATCTGCCACGCCAGTGAAGACAAGAACAGCTTCGTCATCCCATTCACGTATAAATTAGCCGAATACGGAGTCAGGTCGCAGGTGGACGAATGGGAGTTGCAGCAAAATGACAGCATCATCGAGAAAATTTTCACCGAGGGGATCAAAAACGCAAGCGCTTTTCTGATCATCCTCTCCAATCTCAGCGCCCATAAACCCTGGGTCACCGAGGAACTGCGCCCCGGGTTGATTAAACGGATTGCGGTCCATTGCAAAATTGTGCCGGTGCTGATCGAAAATGCTGAACTACCGGAAGTATTGAACACTGGCGAGTGGGTAAAAATCCGCGACCTGGACAACTATGACCGGGAAATTCAGCAAATTGTGCGGATCATTCGGGGTGACCTTACCGAGCCAGCCGCGCCGATTGCGGCGCCAGCGCCAACGGCGTTCGTAGCGCCGAGCGCGCCCCCCAGCATTGTTGCGACACCAAAACCGCTGGCACAAACAGTCGACTCTGCCATCCCAGGCCTGTCACCCAGCGAAACGATTGCGCTGAAGATAAGCAACGAGTATGCGGTGGAAAAAGGGCGAACCTTCATCAACACTTCTGACATTCGCCGGATGCTCGAAGCCAATGGGCTTACCCCACAGGTCAGCAACAAAAGCCTGGATCTGCTGGACGAGAAGGGGTTGATCAAAGCCGCCCGCATCATGGGGACAGCCGGGGTCGAAATCTTTAACGTCACTCCCTACGGTTTCGAAGCTTATGCACGCGCATTCATACCTGGTTATGACGAGCTGGCCTTCAAAATGCTCAACGGGTTGGCCAATGAGGGGTTGGCTACCAATGATGATCTGGCGTCGCGTTTTAACATCCCAATGAGCGTTGTTAATTTCACCCTGGATGTTTTCGAAACGAAAAACCTGATCAAAAAAGGGAAGTCGCTCGGCGGCGCGGTGCTGGTTAAAAACGTCACCGACGTCGGCAAACGGCTATTAGAGGGTAAGTAGGGGTTGCCCCAAATCTAGCTGGGCAGGCACAAATATCCGCCTAAACCACGGGTTCCTCCTTTCCCTTGTAGGGACACGGGGATGTTGAGGTGGACTAAAAATATAAAAAGGTCCCCCGTGTCCGGGTTTGTGCACATATCGGTCGGTTGGGACCATGTCTACCCATCCAAACAGTGTGTTCCGTTTTTCCAGGTTAAGGGCACGGGGATTAATTTACGGCAGCTGTATTTTTGTTTTCCCCGTGCCCCTACACTTTAAGGTCTCCCCGGTCAAGATTGTTGATTTCCAAGCTATTCCAGCGGCGCCAGGAAATACTCTTCACCGCTCAGCGTGGCCTCCACCGCCCAACCGGTGACGCCCCGGTCATTGCGGATTTCCCACCACCAGTAAGCGCCGTCCTGGTACGGCACGCACAGCGGACCCTGCAGAACGTCAACAATCGCGAGAGCCGGGCTGGCACCAAAGACGTTGTCCGTCATCTCCGGGATGGTGTGCAAGTTCAGGTTGATCACTACCTGGGCGGGTTGGCCAGCGGTCAAGCGCGTTTCAACCGAAGTGTTACAGCTTTGCGTGGCCGTGGCAGTAGCCGTCCGGGTAAATGTTGGTCTCGGGGTCAGGGTTGGCCGGGGAGTAGGCGTGGCGCTCGCCTCAGGCGTAGCGCTCGCCTCAGGCGTGGCAGTCGGCGTTGCCGTGCGGATGAGCCCCATCACCCAGCGGAACTCCACCGCATCCCATGAAGCAACGATTGCCCCGGAATTGTCAAAGATTTGCCAGCCGCCCTGGCTATTTTGCCTCCGTCGGTATCCTCCCGGCAACTGCAAGGACACACTGGCAGGAATCACCGGCTGCCAGAACGTACCGTCTGACCCCAACCGGTAGAGTTGAATCCCCTGCGGGTTCATCAATTCATGGGTGGCAGGGTCATATTCCCATTCAAAGTTGGCCGGTGGAAATTCAGGCAAATTGGTCTCAGCCACCGGAGCTGGATGCTCCGCAGGCTGCACAATTACGACCACAAAGGCGATCAAAACCAGCACAAAGGCCAGTTTGATGAAATCATATGCACTGATGCGGTTCTTGTTTTCCATTCAGCAGACCCCAATCAGCGGAACACAAAATCGCAATCCCCGGTCAAGGGATGATTGTACCCCGAAACCCAGCCCGGGGAAAACTTGCCGGTAAAGGGTGGAACCGCCGGCAAAACTTGGTTATACTAATTTGATAACCCTGCCAGTCAACATTACAGATTGGCCGTAATGCTGTCCCATTCCCTGAACGGAGGTTGGTATGCAAGTTCACCCGCTCGTCACCCAATTGCGCTTCACCCGCAGCGAATTTCTGCTCGGGGTGAAAAACGTCAGCGACGAGGATGCCGCGAAGCGACTCCTGCCGATGAATTGCATCAGCTGGAATGTTGGCCATCTGGCCTGGCAGGAGCAGCGCTACTTTTTATATTACGGGCAGGGTCAAATGCCCTTCCCTGAAATTCAAAAGATGTTTGCTTATGGCGCGCCGGCCAGCACGCCGGCCATTTCGGAGATGTTGGATGTCTGGCGAAAGATCACCAAAATGGTTGACCCCTGGTTGGATATGCTGACCTCCGCCAAACTGCTGGAAACCGTTCTGGTGAATGGCAAACCCTCCGATCGAACCATTGGCAACCTGCTGCAGCGCACCATTTATCACTACTGGTACCATAACGGTGAAAATCAAGCCATTCGCCAGCAGCTTGGACACAAGAGATTGCCGGTGTTCGTCGGCAATATCGATGACCGGGCTCCCTACCGGCCGGATGCAATCGCTGCTGCCGAAGATTCCGATCATCGTGACTAAGCCGGAGGGGCAATGGAAAAGATCGATACCAAGCAAGCGTTCAAACACCTGTACCTGCCTTCGGCAAAAGCGGTCGTCAAAGTGGTTGTGCCGCCGCTGAATTTTCTTATGGCAGACGGCGCCGGCGACCCGAATACCTCGCCAGATTACCAGGCCGTTGTCGAAGCATTGTTTTCAACAGCCTACGCCATAAAATTCATGGTGAAAAAGGGACCTGCCGCTCTGGATTATGGCATCATGCCGCTGGAGGGGTTGTGGTGGGCGGATGACATGACCGCTTTCAGCGTGGAGGCAAAATCCGACTGGAAATGGACCATGATGATCATGCAGCCAGTCCCGGTCACGCAGGAGATGGTTGATGCCGCCTTGGAATTGGGTAAAAAGAAGGGATTAGCAGCAATATCTAGGCTGCGCTTCGAAACCTTTGACGAAGGACTTTGCGTCCAAACATTGCATGTCGGTCCGTTTAGCACTGAAGGTCCCACCGTAGCCAGAGTGCATGACTTTATCGATGCACACGACCGGCGCCGCGGCAAGCACCACGAAATTTATTTGAGCGATATTCGCAAGGCCGACCCCGCCAAATGGAAAACCGTGATTCGCCAGCCGCTGGAGGAGATTTGACAACCAACGGACCGCTCAAAGAAATCCATACCAGTGCGGTCATGGCCGGTTTGCGCGCAATCCTCGAGCCGTACGAAGCCCACCTGGTGCGGACAGCAGCGAGCGATAGCGGGTACAGCCTGGACACCCGCCACATCCTGCCAAACAAGCAGCCTCTGTTTTTCGGCAGCGTCCAACTGCGCAAGAATTATGTCAGTTTCTACCTGATGCCCGTTTATGTGTTTCCGGATCTCTTGAACGACATATCCGATTCGCTGCGGAAACGGATGCAGGGGAAATCCTGTTTCAATTTCAGGCAGACGGACCCGGCATTGTTCGAAGAACTGGCAGTCCTCACCCGCGCCGGTTTTGAGCGCTACCGCTCTGCCGGGTATGTCTGATCATCCGCCATGACCAATATCCGGGGATGATTCCTGAACTGGAGGAATGTAGCATGGAATTTTCGGAGATAGCATTTTTCACCAACGACGTCAAAAAAATGACCGATTATTACCGCCGTCTGCTGGGGAAAGCTCCAGATGTGGCCGATGAAGACATGGCTATTTTCACTATCGGAGGAGTTAGCCTGCTCATCCACACCAACTACACGACTGGCGGTAGCGGCCTCGCACCGGAAAACCATTTCGCTTTTAAGGCGAACGACCTGGATGCTGCCTGTGCGCAGTTGGTGGAGCAAGGGCTCAGCCTGGAGGTTACCCCGCGTGATTTTGACTGGGGCCGATCAGCGTATTTACGCGACCCCGACGGGCAGCTTATTGAGCTCTCGCAGAAGTAAATCCATGGCGACGACCACCCCCGTCACGGTCCGTTTGCGCAAGGTGATCGATTCAGACCTGGCAATATTTTTCGAGCAGCAGCTCGATCCGCAGGCCAACTACATGGCGGCTTTTACCAGCAAGAATGCCACCGATCACACAGCATTTAAAGCCCACTGGGCAAAAATCCTGGCTGACAAGCAGATTCAAATCCGCACCATCGTGGCCGGCGGACAGGTAGCCGGCTATGTACTGCACCATTCCTGGTTCGGCGACCCCGAGGTGACGTACTGGCTCGGGCGCGAATTTTGGGGACAGGGCGTCGCCTCCCGGGCGCTGAAAGCTTTCCTCAGGCAGCATAAGCTCCGTCCGCTTTACGGCCGTGTGGCAGCGGATAATGTCGCTTCACGGCGGGTATTGGAAAAATGCGGTTTTGTGGTGATCGGCGAAGATAAGGGATTTTCCAATGCGCGCGGCGAAGAAATTGTCGAGTTAATTCTGATTTTGCGCGGATGATTTGAAAAATCGCCTTTGACATGTGCTGGCTTTAGACGTATAGTTGATTATATATATCAACATTTAGTTGTGGAGGTAAAATGAGCGAAGAAAATCAGATCGTTCACATTGAACTTGCAGCCGCCAACCTGGAAGCTGCAGGAAAGTTCTATTCCGACCTGTTTGGTTGGAAGGTGGAACAGTTGCCTGCGATGAATTATGCCACCTTTGAATCGCCCGAAGGATTAGGCGGTGGATTCGCGAAGATCGATGGGCAGATGTACAAACCCGGCACCGTCATGGCTTATATATTCACCAGCGACCTGGAAGGCAAGCTCAAAAGCATCACAGCGGCAGGCGGGAAAGTCGTTCTACCGCGGCAGGAAATCCCGCAAATGGGCTGGTTTGCCCTGTTTACCGATCCATCCGGCACCACGGTCGGGTTATTCACGGACAAAGCGCCGATGTAGGCTGTTCTCAATTTCAGGGATACCCAGGCGCAGCGGTGATAACACTCCACGAGCTCGAGACCCGATTTCAGCATGTGCCAACGCACTTGTTTGAGATCGTCGTCGAGTTGCGCAACATCGTCAAGGAAATAGCGCCTGAAGCGCACGAGGACATTCGGTCTGAAGGGCTGGTTTATTATTATGCCGAGCGCGGCGGTCCGGTCAGCGCTGGCATCTGCCAGATTTTGATCCAACCTGACCATATCCGGCTGGCCTTCAATCACGGCGTAAACTTGCCCGACCCGGCCAGATTACTGGAGGGTGACCGCCTGGTAAAACGGTTTGCCCGCATCCCCTCCTTCGACCAGGCCTGCTGGGAGGATATCAAGGCGTTGATTGAAGCTTCCAGCCGTTTTGATCCTTATAGCCAAACTTTTCGCAGCCGGTAACCAGCCATATCCTGCACATAAAAATACAGCGGACTGATCTCAGTCCGCTGTATTTGTCATACTCTTTACTAACTTCAGCGGCGTAATGCGCGCAGAATCAAAAGCAGGATCACTGCACCGATGAAGGCGTAGATGATGAAGGCGAGGAGGGTGGCTCCGAACGGATTTCCAAGCAGCCCGAAAATCCAGCCGCCAAGGAAACCACCCAGGATTCCAACGACAATTGCGCCTAACAGGCCTAGCTTAATGCCTTTGACTGCCCAATCTGCCAACAGCCCAACGATGGCGCCCACAATAACCCAGGTAATAATTGAGCCAGGTTCCATTTTTTTCCTCCTATTTCACAGATGCATCCCCTTCGTCAAGGGGTCAACGTTGCTCAAAAAGATTATAGCAACTTTTATTGACATTATCTACATTAACCCCGTAACTGCGGTGAGGGTATGCTAGAATCATCCAATGGCTGAAAACAATCACCAAACATTTGAGGCTTTCCTAATCCATTACCCGGTCAGCGTTCAGAAACTTGCGCGCAACGCCCGAACGTTGATCCAGGCCGCAATGCCTGCTTCAGTCGAGCAGTTCGACCCGTCCGCCAACCTGATCGCCTATGGCCTGGATCGCAGTTACAAAGGTCTCGTTTGCGGCATTACGTTGCACAAAGCCTATATCAACATCATGTTTGCCCAGGGGGCTAGCCTGCCCGACCCGCAGGGGTTGCTGCAAGGTACCGGTAAACTTGCGCGGCATATCCGCGTCGAACGCATGGCTGACCTGGAAGCTCCGGAAATCCGCAGCCTATTGGAAACGGCGCTCCAGCGCAAAACACAATAGCTGGCAAGTGACATCAATTCTGATTTCCCCGAAAACTGTGTTATACTCAGCACCTTGTACGGATTGTTAAAATCTATAATCTATTTAATTGTGAACAATGTTTGGGCCTGGGTACGCCTTGGCTCGTTGTTTGCCAAAAGGACCTGTTGTGAGTTTTGAAAAATTTGCTTTCCACCCGTTTATTCAAGCGGGTATCTTATCAGCCGGATATTCAACCCCGACCCCAATCCAGGCTCAAACCATCCAGCCCGTTTTAGACGGACGCGATGTGTTTGGCATGGCCCAAACCGGCACCGGCAAGACCGCAGCCTTTGTTCTGCCGATCCTGCAGCATTTGCTGCGTGGACAACGCGGACGGCTGCGTGCGCTCATCCTCTCCCCCACCCGCGAGCTGGCTGAACAAACGCATAGCGTCATCAAGGTGCTCGGACGAAAGACCGGCATGCACAGCGTGAGTATCTACGGCGGCGTCAGCGCCGGACCGCAGATCAAAGCAGTACGAGGCGGTGCCGAAATTGTCGTCGCGTGCCCGGGCCGTTTGCTCGACCTGATGGGTCAGCGAGTAGTCAACCTGAGCTCCATCGACGTACTTGTGCTGGACGAAGCGGATATGATGTTCGACATGGGGTTCCTGCCCGACATCCGCCGCATTATGAGCGCCATCACCAGAGAACATCAGACACTGCTGTTTTCTGCCACCATGCCGGCTGAAATCCGATCGCTGGCCATGGAAATGCTCAAAAATCCGGTGACGGTTGAAATTGGCGCTTCCCGCCCGGTCGAAACCGTGCAGCAGGCGGTTTACCCCGTCGAACAGGAAGCTAAATACGCGACCCTGCTCGGGCTGCTGCAGCAAACCGGCAGCGGTCAGGTGCTGGTCTTTACCCGTACCAAACACCGCGCCCAAAAACTAGCCCATCAGCTAGCCACATCAGGCGTATCAGCCACCTCTTTGCAGGGCAATCTGTCGCAAAATCAACGACAGGCAGCCATGAGCAGCTTCCGCAGCGGTCGGGTGCAGGTCATGGTGGCCACAGACATCGCAGCGCGCGGAATCGACGTTACCCAGGTGTCACATGTGATCAATTACGATGTTCCCGACACGGCAGTAGCCTATACGCACCGAATCGGCCGAACCGGCCGCATGGAGCGCCTCGGCAATGCGTTTACCCTGGCAACCCGCGAAGATTTGCCCATGATCCGCTCCATCGAGCGCATGCTCGGTGTGCCGCTTAAACGCTACAAGGTTACGGGCGAAGAAATGCCTGCGCTGCCGCCAATCCGTCGTGTCGGGCCAAATGAGCGCTTCCAGCGCCGGCCAATGCCCGCCCGCCAGTAGCAGCCCATATAACGGCTCATTTGAGCGGCGTTCGTCTCGCTTGATTATCGACAGCCAGCCTTACCGGGTGGCTGTTTTGTTTACTGGCACCTCACAAATATGAAAACCATTTTCGCGTCTGGCTGACAGAGGATAAGCTATAATGATTTTATCGAGTAGCCAATGGTCTGTTCACACGACCACTAACAAACCTAAGGAAGGATGGAACTAACCTGATGGCCGAGAAAAAGAAAATCAAATCATTGTTTAACATAGCAGTGGATGCGCTGACCGATCGAGACGAAAAAGCCGAAGCTGCCGCCAAAGAGGCGGCTGCTAAAAAAGAGGCTGCAGAAACGGAAGCCCGCCGCAAGGCTGCTGAAGCTGCACAGGCGAGGTTAAAAGCAAAAGCCGACGCGGATAAAAAAGCCGCTGAAGCCAAAGCCGCTGCCGAAAAATTGGCGCGCGAAAAACAACTGGCTGCAGAATCGAAGAAACGCGCCGACGCCATGATGGCCAAAGCTGCGGCCGATGCCAGAGCCGCCGCGGAAGCTGCCAAGCCCAAGGTGATCGCGGAATACGAGGTCAAAACCGGCGACACGTTGAGCGCCCTGGCCCTCAAATATTACAAGCACGCCACGCCCCCTTACTACACGCTCATTTATGAAACCAACAAAGCTGTAATCGGCAGCAACCCGAACCTCATCCGCCCTGGAATGAAGCTGCTGATCCCCGAATTGCCGGAAGAACTGAAGAAGTAGTCACATTTTCAGGCATCTGCCTAAAAAAGCAGCGCTCATCAATGAGCGCTGCTTTTTTGTAAAATTAAGGTATGAAGCTCAAAGGTTGGATATAATTCATTAAGAGATAACCCAACAGTCCTTGTTTTTCCAGAAATGAATAATCAAATAAATTAATCCTGCAGGATGGGGGCGTTCCGTTGAAGCGTGTCGTTGAAATCATTCGAAACCCGAAGTGGTATTTCGTGGTTTTATTTCTGGTTGGCTGTATTAGTTATATTTTCACCACATCAGCGCTGGGATTTTATTGGGATGATTGGCAGGCGGTCTTTCTTTACAAGACGCATTCGGTCCAGGCGCTCATGGAGTATTTTAAATACGACAGACCGCTGTCGGCCTGGACCTATTTGCCTTCGTTCCCCTTCCTCCCCATGACCCCGCTGGTCTGGCAAATCTTTACATTACTCATCCGCTGTTCAGCAGTTTGGCTGCTGACCCAGACCTTGATTTTATTGTGGGAAGATCACCAATGGTTGCTGCGCTGGTTTGGCGTGATTTTATTGGTTTTACCCAGCTTTTCGCTGCAATCCATTTCTGTCACCTTCAATCAGCATTTCATTACGCTTCTGCTGTACAGCTTTTCGACTTTCTCGATGGTAAAGGCTATTCAATCGCGCTCCTGGCTGCGCTGGGTTTGGGGCCTTGGTTCCTTGGCAACCGCTTTTGGCCAGATGGTCACCATGGAATATTTTGTCGGTTTGGAGGCGCTCCGCCCAATATTGATCTGGTTGGCTTTTCAGCGGAAAGATGGCCGGCCCGCCTTGAAAACCCAGACTGCCAAAACAGTACTGACCATGATTCCATACTTTCTCATTCTGGTTGGATACCTGTATTGGCGATTGATGGTTTATCCACAGAATATTGCGGCTGCTTCGATTGCTGAACCAAATGCGCCTGTGCTATTGTCTGGGTTGAAAGGCAATTTTGTCACGAACCTGATTGCCTTGGTCAACCTGGGGCGCCAGGACACGGTGTTTATGATCGGCCAAAGCTGGCTGAGGTCGCTTCAAACATCGTTTTCCCAAATTGAAGCACGCTTTATCTTCGCCTCCTGGGGTACCGGTTTGATTGCGGCCGCATTGTTTGGTTTATGGCTGAATGCTAAAGACGAATCCAAAGAAACCAAACCTGAAAAGGGATTTTATATTTCAGCTGCAATCCTTGGAAGCGCCGGGTTAATATTTGGTGGACTGCCAGTGTGGGTAACGAACCGATCGGCGCTGGTGGGTAAATGGAGTGAACGGTTTACTTTAGCCCCGATGATCGGTGCGGTTTTGCTGATCGTCATCCTGATAGATTGGTTCATCGACAACCGTCGAAAAAAGAGTATCCTTTTCACCGTCATTCTTGGTTTATCCATTGCATTTCAGATGCAAACCACCCACAGCTATGCAGTCGATTGGAAAGCTCAACGGGAGTATTACTGGCAAATCGCCTGGCGCGTTCCTAATGTAAAACCTGGGACCGCCTTTCTCTCTGGAAATGTTCCGAGCGGGTTGTCTTCGCATCATAGCGCTGGTTTTGCCCTTAATGCTTTATACGGTGGAGATGACCTCAGTACAACCGTACCAGTCTGGTATCTTCGGCCGGCTGATGTTGAAACAGCATTCGAGGAACCGCTCATTGCTCAACCGATTCAAGTTGATCTCCGCAGCATCCGTTTTGAGGGAACATCGACCAGTATGATTGGATTATTTAACCAGCCGGCTGCTGGTTGTTTGATCGTTTTGGATGATGCCTACCTGGGCGACCCTCCCATTAACGCGACTAATTCGAACATCCTCAAGCTGTCCAATCTGGATCAGATCGACCTTGAAGCCACCCCTGTTACACCGGATCCTATGATTTTTGGCAAAGAACCCGAGCATGACTGGTGTTATTTCTTCCAAAAAGCGGACCTCGCCAGGCAGAAGCAGAAATGGGTCGAAGTTACGGCACTAATGGACGAAGCGTTTGCTTCAGGTCTGGATGCCCGCTACAGCCTTGAATATCTGCCTCTGCTGGAAGCTCAATACCACCTGCAGGATTGGGACGGATACCTGGAAACCAGTCAGAAAATATTATCCCGTAATTCCGGCTTTGAAAATTTCCTCTGCACCCAACGGGAAAGAATCGAGCGCGAAGCAGGCACTCCTCCGCCGTCGAAAATTGCTGCAGAAATGAAAGCCTTATTGGACTGCAGCCTAAACAAATAATTAAGAGCGTTTCTTCAGTTGTTCAGTCTCCTGAAGGATCGGTCCTGGCGGTTATTTTTCACCCGCCAGGCTTTCCATATAGGCTTTGATTCCCGGCAAACCGGTTAATTTTTCATAATAGAAGTTGTTGACCAGGTTGATAACCTCATCCCGCGCAGCTTCCGCCTGTGGGGAAAGCACCTGTCCGGCTTGCTCTTGTGACAAGATACCCCGCAAGCGCAGCAGCATGCGCACGATCTCCGTCTCTTTTTCACCTTCCAGCACATCCACCACGGTCAGGATCAAGTGATCCGCCTGGCCGAGCAGCGTCTCGAGCGGAATATCGCTGCCCCCGCCAAAGGTGTCGTCAATGGTTCGAATGAGCGACCAGACCTGATAAAGCACGGTGGACGGCTCATCGAACAACTCGCGCAAATACGCCGCCTCCTGATAGCGCCCGGTCAGTCTGAAGATGTTGTACATGCGCTTAGCCGCCTTGCCATAATTAGGGGAAGAGCCCACGTACTTGTGCACTTCTTTTTCAAGGCTGGCCACATAATCGTCCAGGGCATTGCTGTCAACGTGCTTGGCCAGCTTGGTGAAGATCGGGATCGAGTCGGATTCCAGGTAAACTTCCTGGAAATACGGGTCAAGATAGCCATCCAGGGGAACAATCCCGCCATCCGGCGCTTCCCAGGTCACATCCAGCATATTACTGGCGTTTACCAGTTGATTTTCGATCGGATCCGCCACTACCCAGTCCAATTTACACCAACCCGGTTCAAGGCTGACCTGCTCCCAGGTGACAGTTGCCGGGCTGCCGTCGGCAAGTTTACCGTCGATTTGACCTGCCTGAATATCCGCCGGCGTCCAGGCAATGGGGGAACCGGCCTTTTGCTGTCCACTGGCGGTCAGGAGAGCAAACGGGTAGGAGCCAAATTTCACTTCGATCAGCTTGTATGTGGGTCCTTTTACGCTGCTCAATGCCTTTTCCCGCATCACCCGCGCCAGAATCTGGCAAGCAGCTTCGCGGGTTGGCGCGATAATGTTGACGCGCTCGAAGAAATCAGCATCCCCGGGAAAGGTTTGGATGCGGGATTGGGCTGCCGAACCGGAAAGCGCCAGGGCAGTTTCGACCACACCTGGTTCATCGGCAAACTCAACCAAATGCCCAATCTTGCGGAAATAATCCAGCCGCTTGGGTGAAAAATCAAGCATCGAGATGCGATGGCCAAAAATGCCCTCGCGGGTGTTGACCTCCACATCCGCTGCCCCCTTCGCGGCCGAGATGGCGATCAGCCATTGCGTAGCTTCGCCTTCGTCCATTTCCACGCCAAGGCGCCGAGCCGATTCAACGATACGATGTAACTCATTCGACGGGTTGTCAGGCGATGTTTCCATGGTTACCTCCAGGTTTTGAACGCGAAAAAAGCGCAGAACCCCCCAATCATTCGGGGATGTTCATCTTTTCAATCTCAGCCAAAATACCTTCGAAAATCACTGCCTGGTCGATGGCATCCTCCAAGGCGTTATGCGTCAACATACGAGCATTATTATAGAGGCGATGCAAATACTCACCGGAGGTTTCCCGCCAGGGTTTTCCGGATAATCCCATGTAAACCGCTTTAATGTCCACAGCGCTGTGCCCAAAGGGATTTGCGCCCAGGTAGCGGATAAAGCTGTCGTTGATGAAGCTCCAGTCAAACGGGGCGTTAAACGCGACGAACAACGGCTGGCTGCCCACCGGGACCACCGCGGACAACCAACGGTCAAAGTTCAGCAACGCGTCCTTGGGCAGCAGGCCGGTTTGTTTGAGCGACTGCAGGTCAAGGCCGTGGATTGCCATGGCTTGCGGGTCCGTCAGTTCATGATCCGGCTGCAACTCGACATAAAAGGTCTGCCGGGGTTCGCCAATGGTGCAGGCCCCGATCGAAAGCAATGCGTTGTGGCTGGGAATAGGGCCGGCCGTTTCCACATCGACACTGATATAGCAATGGAGATCGTCTAATAAGGAGGTCATGCCAGCATTGTATCGTAAATCCCTCATTGTTGGGTTGAATGCCGACATACCGCATTATAGACAATCAACAAATATCTATGACTATTTTTGTAAATCATTTCTGTTGGCAAGTATAATAAAGCCACATTCCCGGATAATCAGGAGGAGAACCATGGAAAATAACACCTTCAAGAAATGGCTACTGACCCTGCTGCCGGAGATTTTCGGGGCAACCGAAGCCGAATACGGCTACATTTTGGATAATGGACGGGCTGGCATCTTTGGGACAATCGATACCCTGGATGCAGCAGCGGCATCCGCCGCGCCTAAGCCCGGAGCAGAGACCATTGCCTCTCACAGTGGGCACACCCTTTACCTGATGGAACTTTTTGCCGCCTATTCTAACGGGGAAAACCCGAAGGCGGATTGGCCCGGCAGTTGGAAGAACCGCAGCATCGATCAGGCTGCCTGGAACGAGATGCGCGCGAAAATTCGAGCAACTTACGAGGATATACTCGACTTTATCAACAAACGCGAAGACTGGAACGAGGATGTGATGGCTGCCAGTATGATCCTCCTGGGACACTGCGCCTATCACCTGGGTGAGATCAAGCAGCTTTATTCATCCACTGCCCAATAGCAAAAATCTCGCAGATTCCTCGATTCTTCCATGCAGCGCTATTTTGCCTTCCTGCGCGCGGTCAATGTCGGCGGCCATACGGTCAAAATGGAGGTATTGCGCCTTCAGTTTGAAGCCCTCGGTTTCAGCAAGGTTGAAACCTTCATTGCCAGCGGCAATGTCATTTTTGAATCCAATTTGACGGATACCCTGGCGCTGGAATCTAAAATCGAGGCCGGGCTGAATTCCGGGTTAGGGTTCAGCATATCCGTCTTTCTTCGTACTTTTAATGAGCTGACGGCAATCGCCGCTTGCCAACCCTTTTCCGTTCAGGATTTCGCCCATGCAACGGCTTTCAATGTTGCCTTCCTGGTGCAAGCACCCGAAAACGCCTGGGTCGAGCGGTTGAACCTGCTGCAAAATGAAATCGATCAATTCAAGGTGATTGGCCGTGAGGTGTACTGGCTATGCCAGGTGCGCCAGAGCGAATCCAAATTTTCGAATGGGGTGCTGGAAAAGACGCTACACCAGCCGACTACCATACGGCAAATGACGACCATCCAAAGGATGGTCGAAAAATACAAATAAAGATCGATCAATCGAACTTTGTGATCACAGTGACGCCGGTGGTATTGAAGGAATCCATGTTCACCAGCAAATCGAGCGATTCCTGCAGGCTGACCTTTTTCTGCACCAGCAGTTCAGGGTGCAGCTTGCCGGCTTCGATCATATCGATCAGCGCCGGGTAGCGGTAAGCCTGAATTCCGTGGCTGCCCAGGATCTCCAATTCATTGGCGATTACTTTGTCCATGGGCACCGGCGGGTGATTTTGATCGCCAAGCATCAGCCCGACTTGAATGTGCTTGCCGCGTTTGCGTAAATTGGCAATCGAATTAAAACAGGTGCTCAAGCTGCCCAGCGCGTCCAGTGAAACGTGCGCACCCCCACCGGTAATATCCTTTACAGCCGCG
This sequence comes from Chloroflexi bacterium GWB2_54_36, assembly GCA_001796355.1. Taxonomy (GTDB): domain Bacteria; phylum Chloroflexota; class Anaerolineae; order Anaerolineales; family Anaerolineaceae; genus Bellilinea. Next base: position 15,002 of record MGMG01000086.1, read on the forward strand.
ACGACATCCGCGTGCACCTGCGCGTTGACCACCGCGGCGGCGCCCAGTTGCCGCGCCAACGCCAACTTTTCTTCGGAAATATCGATGGCTACCACCCGCGCGCCAATCGCGTTGGCAATCATAATGGCGGACAGACCGACGCCGCCGCAGCCGTGCACCGCCACCCACTGCCCGGCTGAAGTCTTGCCCTGGTCAACCACCGCGCGGAATGAGGTCACAAACCGGCAGCCCAGGCTGGCAGCGGTCGAAAATTCAATCGAATCGGGGATGCACACCAGGTTCACGTCAGCGTAATGAATCGCAACATATTCAGCAAACGATCCCCAATGGGTAAACCCCGGTTGGAACTGGTGATCGCAGACCTGATGGTTACCGGAAACGCATTGCGGGCATGAGCCGCAGCCGCACACAAAGGGCAGCGTCACCCGGTCGCCCGCAACCCATTGGCGCACATTGCGGCCAACTGCAACAATCACACCCGCCAGTTCGTGCCCGGGCACATGCGGTAGCCGGATATCCGAGTCGTGTCCCATCCAGCCGTGCCAGTCGCTGCGGCATAACCCGGTTGCCATCACCTTGAGGACGACGCCGTTGGGGTCAGGGGTTGGGTCCGGCACCTGTTGTATGGATAAGGGTTGCTGGAATTGTTCGTAGATCGCAGCGCGCATGAGTAAACCTCGAAATCTTTAAGATGAACGCTTCCCGGCCGCTTTGCTGGCCGCTGACGGCTGTTGATTAACCTGTGGGAAGGTTTATTGTAATCGAAAACTACAAACTTATTCTTGACAAAGATTATTCAATGTCATAAAATCATTTCTATAGTTATCGAAATATTATCACAAAGGTTGAAATGACAACACAGGAACAGGAATTTGAATTACTGGGTTTCTTCAAAGCCCTGGCAGATGAAAACCGCTTGAAAATCATCGGGCTGCTCGCCCAACAGCCGCGCAGCGTCGAAGAATTATCCGCCGTCATCGGGTTGGGGATGTCAACCACCTCACATCACCTGGCGCGGTTGGCCAAAGCCGGTCTGGTGTCAGCGCGGACGGATAGGCATTACTATATCTACTCCCTGCACACGGATACCTTGAAGGATATGTCGCAGCGCCTGCTGCAGGATGAACAAATCCGCCAGCTATCGGAACCGGCCAGCAGCGATGCCTACGACCAGAAAGTATTATCCAGCTTCCTGGACGGAGAGGGGCGCGTCAAGACGTTCCCGGCTCAGGACAAAAAACTCCAGGTCATCTTACGCTATGTGGTTAAAGCCTTTGAGCCCGGTCAGCGGTATCCCGAAAAGCAGGTCAATGAAATCCTGCTGCGCTTCAACGAAGATACGGCATTCCTGCGCCGCAGCCTGATCGAATACCGGTTAATGGGGCGTGAGGGCGGCGGCGGCGCCTACTGGCGAATAGACCCGGATTAATTATGCTATGATGGAGCCATTCTGCCAAAGGGATTGCTCATGTTTGCTAAATTATCGAAGATTTATAACGAGTTCCCGCGTAAGTTCTGGGTTGTCGTAGGCGTTTCCTTTATCGACCGGGTCGGCGGGACGCTGCTATTTCCATTCTTCGCCCTGTACATCACCCAAAAATTCAGCGTAGGCATGACCGAAGCCGGTCTGGTCCTCGGGCTGTTCTCGATATTCGGCCTGTTCGGCAGCATGATTGGCGGGGCATTGACCGACCGGTTTGGCCGGCGCACCATCATCATCATCGGACTCGTTTTCAGCGCAGTCAGCACTTTAACGCTTGGTATGGTCAATCAATTCGCCACGCTCATTCCGCTGGCAGTTTTGATTGGCCTGCTGTCCCATTTCGCCGGTCCGGCGCATGACGCCATGGTCGCCGATCTGCTGTCGGAGAAGCAGCGCCAGGAGGGCTTTGGCATCCTGCGCGTGGTTGGCAACATGGCCTGGATCATTGGTCCGACCATTGGCGGATTCGTCGCCAAGAAATCTTTCCTGGCGTTGTTTATCATCGACGCCGCAGTCAGCTGCGTGGTGGCATTGTTATTCTTCCTGTTTATGCCTGAAACCAAGCCCATGCATGCGGAAATCCAGCAAAAAGCCGAAAGCATACTGGCCACCTTCCGCGGCTACGGGCAGGTGCTGCGCGATTCAGCCTACATGGCCTTTTTGGTTGCCGGTATTCTGATGGGGCTGGTTTACCAGCAAATGTACAACTCGCTTTCGGTTTACCTGCGTGACAACCACGGCATCGAGCCGCAGGGCTACGGCTTTCTGTTGACCGTCAGCGCGATTACGGTGATCTTGTTCCAGTTCACCACAACCCGGCTGATCAAGCACCGGCCGCCATTTTTGATGATGGCCCTGGGAACAGCCTTTTATGTCATTGGCTTCAGCATGTTTGGCTGGGTTTCAGCCTATTACCTGTTCGCCCTGGCCATCGTAGTTATCACCATCGGCGAGATGATTGTCGTGCCGACCTCTCAGGCGCTGGCCGCCAATTTTGCCCCGGAAGAAATGCGCGGGCGTTACATGGCGGTATTCAGCCTGCTGTGGATGCTCCCGGCGACCTTTGGACCGGGCGCTGCCGGTTACATTCTTGACAATTACAACCCTAACCTGTTGTGGTACATCGGCGGGGTGTTATGCACGATTTCGGCACTGGGCTACGTTTTGCTGCATTCGCGGCTCAAGTCGCAGCCGCGCTTTGCGCCTGCCCCAGCCGTGGCAGAAGTGGCTGATTAAAGGTCGAAAGCAACGGTCTATAAAGGTCAGCGGGTGGGCCTGCCGGGAATTATTTCGCGCCACATACACCCTTTGATTGCCCAAAACATTTGCCTCACCCCCTACCCCCGCTCCCCGGGTCGTTTTCAAGCGGCCAACTTCTCGGGGAGCGGGGGTTTAATGTATTTCGAGTGTTTTGCGCCGATACGGCGCAAAACACTCGATTAAGAAAATGCCCGCCCCAAAGAATGGGGCGGGTTGGGTGGGGTTGATAGCATACCGAACATAGAGTCAGTCCGATAATATCAAGATACAAGGGCTGGGTCCCACCCCGGCCCGTTATATAGACGACCTCGCCCCAGAACGCCGCCGCGCTTCTCGGGTTTCAATTCTATAATCAAGCCATCAACCGCCGGTTCAGGAGTTGCCATGGAATCAACCGCTGCTTTGTCCAACCGCTCATGGAAGTTCACTCTGTTTTTTAGTTTGACCTTCTTAATCTTTTTCCAACTAACTTCCGACTTCATCGAGTCGATTTACACTTTCGGTCTGCTCGGGACCGACATCCCGCCGGAAATCGTCAGTATTGTGTTTTTCTTCTCGCCGCTGGCGCTGCTTTTCTTCCGACGGCGTCTGCCGCTGCGCGCAGCCCTGGTGCTAACCGGAGTGGCTGCCTTGCTGCGCGGCGTGGAAGTGGTGCTCGACCCAGGCGGTAAAATGCTGGCCAGCGGCCTGGGCGTGGGGATACTGCTGGCCGCGTTCCCGATTCTGCTGAGCCATTTGACCCGCAAAGCGCCTGTCAGCGCGCTGGAAATGGGCACCGGTTTAACCTCTGCCCTGTCCATCTCCGTATTGCTGCGCACCCTGGGGGCTGGCAGCGATATCTCGCTGCTCATTCCCAGGATCAGCTGGCTGCTGTGTGCTGCGCTGATTGGGATGGCTGTATGGCTTTTACGCGAGAATTTCACCCTCGATCCCCCGGAAGACACCGTCAAGCTGCGTTTTTGCCCGACGGCTGCGCTAAGTTCCGGGTTCCTTGGCGCACTGTTGGTCCTTTACTTTGCTTTCACCAGCCCGACGGTTTTATCCCGCTGGAGCGGCGTTGATTACCGGCTCATTCTTTTGACGCTGGGAGTTGCCTGGAGCATTTTTATTGCGCTGCTGACCGGCGACCGCATTCATCAGGTATCGCGTCCATACCTTGCAGGCTGGAATAGCTTGTTCCTGCTGGCGGGAACGACGGCCATCCTGATCAATCAGGTGCGCTTCCCGGTTGTTGCCGGCGGCTTCCCGCTCTACCAGCCCGAGCTGGCCTGGGCTGCGCAGATTCCTTTGTTCATCCTGCTGCTCCTCAGTCCGGTCATCCTGCTGGATTTCATTCTCCTGACCGGTGAGTTTGCCCAGCTCCGCCCCACTACTCGGCAGTTGGCGGGAGGATTCACCATCGCCGCGCTGGCATTTCTGGTCGTCGTTCTGGCGCAGGTTTTTACCACCGTGTACGACTACATTCCGGTGGTAGGTCCGGGATTCCGCGACCGGTTCTGGTTGGTGTTCCTGCTCAGCGGCCTTACCCTGACCGTTCCGCTTTTTTGGACGCGCCCACGCACCATCCCGAGGCTGCAACCAGCGCAGCGCCAGTTATTCTTCCCGCTGGTGGTCATTGCATTGGTGCTTTCGATTGTGTCGTCAGTGCTCACCGAACCTCGGCCGGAAGCCACGGCCAAACCAGCCACCCTGCGGGTGGTGACCTATAACCTTCAACAAGGGTACGACCAGGGCGGTCAGCGCGCCTACCAGCAGCAGCTTGAAGTCATCCGCAGCCTGCAACCCGATCTGGTGGGATTGCAGGAAAGCGATGTGGCTCGCTTTTCAGGTGGCAATGCTGACTTGGTCCGCACCCTCGCCACTGGCCTGAATATGTATGCGTACTACGGTCCCAAAACCGTAACCGGCACCTTTGGCATTGCCCTGCTTTCGCGTTACCCGTTGGAAAACCCGCAAACCTTCTTCATGTACAGCACAGGTGAACAAACCGCAGCCATTTCAGCCCAAGTGACCGTCGATAACGTGCCGTACCTTATTCTGGTCACTCATCTTGGCAACGACGGCCCAATCATCCAGCAGCAGCAAGTGCTGCAAGAACTGGCGGGCAAACAGAATATCATTGCCATGGGAGATTTCAACTTTCGCTCCACCAGCGAGCAATATGCACTAACAGATCAGGTATTGGACAGCGCCTGGGTGTTGGCCGGGTCGCCGCTGACCGCCGGACTCGACCCCGAGCGCTTGATCGATCACATTTTTGTCTCGCCGGGGACAAAAGTGAAATCGGCCGAATATATTGTCTCGCCGATGTCAGATCATCCCGGTTTGCTGGTTGAAATCGCACCATGAACAGGCAGTCAGCCTGAGCCAGCCAGGTTTTTTGCGGTTGCTTGAAAAATAAATTTTATTGAGTATATTTATACATAATTATGAAGATTCCGTATTCCATTACGGATGCAGTCAGACGTTGGTTTCTTCAGTAGTCAAGCCGGTTGGTTCCAAATTAACCGGTAGAAAGGGCTTGGCATGCAGATCAGAATGTGGATGGGCGTCAAGGCCTGGGTATCGTTGATCACCGGGTTGGGCTTTCTACTTGTACCGGTTTCGGCTTTGGTAATCCTGGGAACAGAAACGGACGCGGTTGGGCTGGCTTTGGCGCGTTTTTTTGGCGCAACGATGTTTTTGGTAGGGTTAGTCTTGTGGATGACCCGTACCGTCCATGACGCCCACTACCTGCGGATGCTTGCCAGCGCAGTCTTTGTGAGCGATGCCCTGGCGGCCATCGTGGCCGTGCGGGAAACGCTTTCAGGCACCATCAATGCTGTCGGGTGGGTCGTGGCCGCTCTTTATCTGGCTTTTTGCCTGGCCTTCGGCTACAGCCTGCTGCGCATCTCGGAACCCGTTACGACGCCATGACCAAAACTCCGGATTTATCGACGCCGAAAGCGGTTCACCGTTATTTCAGCGCTTTCTGCTTCAATCTGACCTGGGACCTGCTCGACAAACCTGCCCGTACCACTGCTGAAAACGAAGCCATGATTCAAGCGTGCCTGGCTTCGCTTTGGCATTGGAGTCAGCGCCCCGACTGCACCGATCGGGAAAGATCAGTTGGCGCCTGGCAAGCAGCAAGAGTGTATGCGGTGGCACAGCAGGCGGATAACGCCCGGCGTTATGGGCAAATGGCGTTGTCATTATGCCAACGACCAGCCGCCTTTCTATCAGGCTTACGCCTACGAAGCGCTGGCACGGGCGGAAGCCGCTGCCGGTAATCGGAGTGCGGCCCAGCCATACCTTGAACAGGCGCGGCAACTGGCAGGCCAGGTGGCAAAAGCCGAAGAACGAGAATTAATCTTAACTGACCTGAAAACGATTTTGTAAGCCAGAGTTAACCACCCCATATCGTGACTCGACTTCCCACCTGAGTCACATCCTCCAACGCTGCCTTGCGTTTATATTTGCTTTAAGCATAGTACCGGTATCAGGGCTTCCAGGCGCCAGCCTGAAGGTCAAACCGGATTTTTTCACCTGAGAACCAGCGGGGGCAGCTGTACCGGAACGTGACGATACGGCAAGGCAGACCAGGTCGGGGAGGATTTTTGGGAGATTTGAAATCAAGGGTGGTCCTGTTTGGCGTGTCCGGCACCATGGGATATGAAGTCTTCAAAGAATTATGGAACCGCCGCGAGACTATCGACATCGTCTTGCTTCTGCTTCCCGCCCGGCGGGAAAAGAAACTATTTGCCGTCTATGAAAAACAAGCCGGGATTAAATCCCTACCGGAACGCGGGGTCGTGGAGGGCAATGGGTTAAAAATCGTCTGGGGGGATGCCACTTACTACCCGGATGTAGCGGAGGCGATCCGCGGGGCTGATTGGGTGCTGAACGCCATGGCCTTCATCTCGCCGGCCGCCGATTACTACCCCGAGATGGCCAAAGCGGTCAACACGACTGCCATCCAAAATATTGTCGATGCCATCCAGGCCGAGCCGGATGGCGCAGCCCGCATCCGGCTGGTGCATACCTCTACTGTGGCAGCTACCGGTGACCGGCCTCCGCCGATCCATTGGGGCCGGGTGGGCGACCCGCTCAAGCCGTCCATATTCGATTTCTATGCGGTCACCAAAATTGCCGGGGAGCGCATTGTGCTCGAATCGCAAATCAAGCATTGGGCGGTGTTGCGCATGACCTTCATCATGCCGACTCATTTTACGGCGCTGGTGCGCCTGCGCGATCCGATCATGTTCCACATGCCGATCCATGCATGTATGGAGAACATCACTTCTGCAGATGCCGGCTACGGGATGGCAAATGTACTCGACATCCCGGACAATTCCGATTTTTGGCGCCGGGTTTATAACATGGGCGGCGGACCCGGAATGCGCATCTCGGCAGCCGATTACCAGAATCTGGCCGTGCAGTTGCTGGGATTATCCGGCATCCAGGCTGTCAGTGAACGCAGATGGTTCGCGCTGCGCAATTTTCATATGCAGTACTACTTTGACAGTTGGGAAGCCAACCAGTACCTGCATTACTGGCGCACGGATATGGAATCCTACAAGCGCAAGCTGCTAGCCAGCATGCCTCTCGCCATAAAGCTGGTGCGGTTGGTCAACCGCCGCATAGGCTCATTCCGGCGCCTGATCGAGAAATTAGTGTATGGCATTCTGAAGGGGCTGGCAGCCGAACACCGCAATGGGCCGCTGCACTGGTATGTGGGGCACAATGACGCCCGGATAACCGCATTTTATAAGGATTATGTCGAATTCGAGGCCATCCCGGACTGGGGTGTGGACATGCCGGATACTGACCTGCACCAGCCCGCCTTGATTCTGGATCACGGGTATGACGAAGAAAAAGCCCTGCTCGAGCTGGCAGATTTACAACAGGCGGCAAAATTTCGCGGCGGGGCGTGCCTGGCAACCAGCTGGGACGGCAGCCTGTACACCTCTCTGACATGGCGCTGCGCCCGCGGGCATTCGTTCAGTGCAATGCCGTATACCATCTTGAAGGCGGGGCACTGGTGCCCGGATTGCATGCCGCCCGCCTGGAATTACGATGAGGAGGCGCGGCTCAACCCGTTTTTTGCCCAGGTGTGGTACCCCAACCACGGAGCTTTGGAGCACAATGTGTACCCGGCTGAGTGCGTACTCGACATCGCCGGCGCGGATAAAGATTAATGGGTTGGTCGAGGCCCGTCAAGATCCGTCCAATATGTCCTTTCGCGTAGGGGCACGGGGATATTGTCGGCTCGGTAAGTTAGATTTAATCCCCGTGCCCTGGCGGTAGATTAATATTCGGGCACGGGGTCAGGTTTTAGTTATTGCACATATCGATTAATCCCCCGTGTCCCTTGTATCTTAATCTACTCGGATCCCGCACGCCATAAAGTTATCAACCCCACCCATCCCGCCCCAGTCTTGGGGCGGGTTTATCTTAATCGAGTGTTTTTGCAACGCCATGGCGTTGCAAAAACACTCGAAATTCATTTACACCCCGCTCCCCGAAAGTTTGACCGTCTGTGAAAAGCAAGCTCCAAACCGGGGAGCGGGGCCGGGGGTGAGGGGCAAATCATGTTCGTTACCTGAGTTGTGAAAGCTTTCAGAATGCCAACTGATTAATCTCAAGACAGCATCTTGTCAGCCCGGCGGTACGCTAGCATGGAAGTCGGCCCCTACGGTTTATTATCATGGTTGGGTAATATAATTGCATCATCGCACGCCCACAATAATTACCTTGGAGATACCCCCATGCCTGCCTACGTCCTGGTTGACATCACCATCACTGACCCCGTGTTATACGATGAAGTCAAACAACGCACCCCGCCCATTGTGGCGCAATACGGCGGGCGCTACCTGGCGCGCGGCGGACACACGGAAAGTTTGCATGGCAACTGGCAACCCAAACGCCTGGTGCTGCTGCTATTTGACAGCCTGGAGCAGGCAACAACCTGGGAATCCTCGCCGGAGTACACTGCGGTCAAGCAGTTGCGCGACCGCTGCGCGCAGGTCAACATGCTGCTGCTGGATGGCGTTGCATAAGTCCACCCCCCGTCCCAAAATTCAAGGAACATAAAAAAAACAACCCCGCTTTTTGGCGGGGCTGTTCCGGGTTTATTGCAAATGTTTAGAGTACGGTGACGTTCGCGGCTTGCAAACCCTTGGGACCTTTTTCGATGGTGAATTCGACCTTCTGGCCTTCTTCCAGGGTGCGGTAGCCCGTGCTCTGGATAGCGCTGAAGTGAACAAAGACGTCCGGGCCATTCTCACGAGCCAGGAAACCATAACCTTTGGTGCTGTTGAACCATTTCACGGTTCCGGTAACACGTTCTGACATTCTGTAAATCTCCTTAATTCAAAAACAAAAATCTTAATAGCGGCGCTGTCCGCCGCTACCACCACGCCGATCACCACCGCGATTGCCTTGACCACCGCGGTCATACCCACCGCCGCCACCGCGGCGAGGTCCACCAAAGCCGCCGTGCCCGGATTCTTCCTTGGGGCGGGCGACATTGACCTTAAGGTCCCTTGAGTCGAGCGAATAGCCGTTGAACATGCGAATCGCATTTTCTGCTTCAGCCTGGTTGCTCATCTCCACGAATGCAAAGCCTTTAGAGCTTCCCGTCATGCGGTCCTTAATTACATCTACAGCTACTACAGTGCCAGCCTGAGCGAACAATGTGCGCAAACCGTCTTCTGTTGTATTGTACGAGAGGTTCCCAACGTAAAGTTTGGTTTCCATCCTTCTCGAGTTCCTAACCTTCCTTCTTCTACTTTAAAAAATACCACCAGATCTCTTATTGGTCCGGCGGTTAATGCACAAACACATGCAGATTACCCTATTTATACCACAATTTATGAATAATGGATGAAATTAAGTCAAGGGTTTTTGGAGCTTTTACTATATTTCTTATGATTCAGGGGAAATTAAGCAGAATTGATATAAAGAAAGATCTTGACAAATTAGAACATTTATTCTATATTTATGGCATTGATCCGCGATTGATTTCCCACAGGAAGGCACACATGGAACTCACCTTTTCCATTGTTCACCGGGATGACCAACCCGTGCTCTCGATCCGCACCTCCACCAGCATGAATGACCTGCCTGAGGCCATTCTGCAGGCGCTGCTGAAAGTCAGCGAACAGTTGACCAGGCTGGGAGTCCAACCCAGCGGACCCGCATTTGTGGCTTATTCCAACCTGGACATGCGCAATTTGACGGTAGAAATTGGCTTTCCGGTTGCCGGCATGCTAGCTGGAACCCACGAGGTCACTGCGCGCATTATTCCCGGTGGACCGGCAGGCATTTGTCTGTACACCGGTCCTTATCAGGAGCTGGCATCGGTTTATCAGCAATTGAACGCCTACCTCGAAGGTCAGGGGCGCGAACCGACCGGCGTGTCTTACGAATTCTATTTGAATGACCCGGCCGTCACACCCCCCGCCGAGCTGCAAACACAAATCGTCTTCCCGCTCGCCGGGGCTGCGGCCAAGGAGAGGAAGCGCACGCCGGGCAACGGGCGCATTCCTGTTTTGTACCGGTAAGCTGAGCCGGGTTCAGGGGGAAATGATCTGAATAGACTTCCGCAGGCTGGCGGAAGTCTTTTATTAACAACATTGCAGGGTTGTCCTTGCGGACAACCCTGCAATCACCCCCGAAAGCCTTACCGGCGCAGAATTTACTTGAAAGGTACACCGGCCCCCCGGCATAGCCACGGTCCCAGTTTGTCTGCGCCAGAAATGGCGATTTGTTTAGATAAAGATGATTTGCGACCCTTCGGTCATATCCATGAAGTCGGAAGCGGTGACGATATCTTCGACGCCTTCCACGAAATCTTCCTTCTTCAAGCCAAACATATCAACGGACATCTTGCAGGCGTATAAATGCGCGCCCGCATCGACCATCATTTGCAGATATTCATCCACCGGCGGGGCGCCCACTTTGGCCATTTTCTTCTTCATGAACCAGGAAGTAAAAGCGGTCATGCCGGGAAGTATGCCCATCAGATTCGGAATGCCCAGCGTACCGGTTGGCAAACCCATCAGGCGCATCTTCATGCTGGTGTTGGCCACCGGGGCCAGTTCCAGGTGCTTCTGGCGGTCTTTGGTGATCATATCCATGCCCCAGAAGGTAAAGAAGAGGGTCACGTCGATGCCATTGCCGAGCGCAGCCCAGCCCATCACCAACGCCGGGTAGGCCATATCCAGGTCACCCTTCGAGCAAATAAATGCGATTTTGCGTTGTTCGGTTTCCATGATCGATTCTCCAGTTTTCCAGATTAAGGATTAAACGCAACCTTCGGGTTTGCCGAGGCCAGCAATCTTGGCGACCTTCTTGGCTGGGCCTTTGGGATACAACGCAAACAGGTCTTTAATCGAGATACCAGTACCCACTGTTATCTGGCGCAGAGTCGGTGCTTTTCCGTTGGCCAACCCGGTTGTGCGGCAGAAATCGATGATCTGCCAGTGTTCGGGGGTCAAAACGTCGATGCCTTCCTGTCTGGCAAGGATTTCAGCGAGTTCTTTCGTCCACTGGTTTGGATCGATCATAAAACCTTCAGCATTCAATGCGACGTTCACAAGATCAGTCATTTCATAATCCTTTAGTAAAATTTGAATTTTCTTCGCCGAATGGCATTTCGAAACAATATTCAGAACTGTGGCGCCGGCGATTTGCTCGACGTTGGTTTTTTGCCTGCCATGCTGAAATCATTCGGCAGAGGAACTTCGATGCCTTGCAGCATCATGTTCCAATAGAGGGTCTTGAAAGCCAATTTTCCCCAGTGGTTGATGGTTGTTTCCCCAAGCAACGTGAAAGGACCGACCACCGGCAGTGGGTATTTTCCAGGCAGTGGCTCCTGATCATAATTGAAATCGATCAACACGCCCTTGTTGAACCCTGATTCGATGTAGCAACTGGCATGACCATCAAACTTGTGTGTAATCGGCTTGCCAGCAATGTGAGCCAGCAAGTTTTTTACCACGGTTTCCTGTTGGAAATGGATAACTGCACCGGCTTTTGAAGTTGGAATATTATTAGCATCACCCATGACCCAGACGTTTTCCCATTTCTGAGATTGCAAGGTGTGCTTATCGACCGCGACAAAATTCATCTCATCGCCCATGCCGGAACGCCCAATCACTTCTGCACCCATGTTGGTCGGTACAGTGACCAGCAGGTCATAGGGAATCTCGCGTTCGTCCCATGAGCGGATGACATTACTACCCGCGTCCACCATGCCAATATTGAAATCTGGCTCGACATGGATATTCTTGCGCTTCAGCATAGCGCCCAGAGCATCGGCGGCAATCGGCTTGGTGAACGCGCCCGAAAGTGGAGTGGCATACACCAACTCGACCTTGTTACGCATACCGCGCTTGGTAAACCACCAGTCCGCCAGGAACAGCAGTTCGAGCGGCGCCACCGGGCACTTGATGGGGTTTTCAACCACATTGACCACCATCCGTCCGCCTTGCCATTTTTCTAAAAATTTTCCTAATGCCGTAGCGCCTTCGAAGGTGTAAAAGTCAAAAACATTCGTGCGCCAACCTCCATCCAACATGCCTTCTGTTTCTTCTGGGTGAATATCGACGCCGGTGGCTACGACCATGTGGTCGTAGGTGATGGTCCGACCATTCGTTAATTTGACCCGAGATGCATCCGGCTCGATCCGTTCGATACCTGAAATGATAAATTCGACCTTTTCCGGAATAAACTTACGCTTAGGCTGGATTACATCCTGCGCGCGGTACATGCCAAAAGGCAGAAAAAGGAAACCTGGCTGATAGTAATGCTTTTCGTCTTTATCGACCAGAACCACTTTCCACTCACGGGCATCCAGGTGCGCTGCCATCTTTCTGGCGATCATCGTGCCGGCTGTACCCGCTCCAAGAACCAAAAACGTTTTCATAAATTAACCTCTTTACCCTAGTTGAGTTAAATCAGCAATTTGCTGTAACCGCTGCATGAAGTTGGTGCGTTCCTGCAGAATGCTTTCGACCGCCTGCGCTGCTTGTATGGCCCAGTCCTTCATTAACTTCCACTGCCCGTCTGTGACAACCGGTGTATTTTGGGTGGCCGCGACTATTCGTCCTGCATCCAGGCCATATTGGATAGCCAGTTTTTCGGCATTGCGGGCGGCCGCCGCATCCAGAAAAACCTGCCCAACCAGAATCCAGCCGGTAGTTGCTCCGCGCGCCGAAATGGGCGCCGCAACTGAGCACAAGCCGGCCGGGCACACGAAGACATCTGTTGGTTGGGCCGCAAAGTCACGCCAGGCCGCTTGATAAGCAGTCAGCCCGTCCGGCGAACCCATCACCTCGCGGCTCAAATCCGCCTGAGTGCTAAATTCGGTCACCGGGTCACCATTCGTGTCCAATACCAGCGCACCCATCAGGCTGACGCCAGAGAGCAAATCTTGAATCGCCTGCACGCAATGAACCGGGAAGACGGCAGCAGATTCAGCCGCAGCGTCTTCGATCTGGCCCTGGCCGCTCAACAGGCGCTCCACCACCGTGGTAGTAAAACGCCACTGCGAGCCAACTTTGACGCCCTTCAAACGGCCGTCTTGCAGCATGCGGTAGATCGTGATGCGATCGACCTTGAGAATATCTTGTACCTGGCGGGTGGTGAGTAAGTCTGTCATAATATGTTATATAAATTCATAGCATGTTATACAAACGATTATAGGGAACAGACTTAACCATCGAAAGTGTGATTCATCACAAACAACCCGTAGAATGTCATATATTATTTAGCAAAGATCGACCTCCATCCCATTTAGCGCCCAATCCCCGTTCGGCATTGAAACCGGGCACGTAAATTTGTACAATGAAATCAGGCTTTGCAATTTCCCAAGATCAGGAGGGGTCTCATGGAGAAAATATCCAGCGCCATCCAAAAAGAATTGGTCTGGACGCAGCCGAATGCATTCAAAGAAGAGTACGAATTACGCAGTGATGACGAACAACTGGCGACCCTGAAATTCCGCAACGCCTGGGGCACGCTGGCAACTGCCGAAACAATCAATGGCTGCTGGACCTTCAAACGGGTGGGTTTTTTCTCCACCCGCGTGACTGTTCGACTCTGTCAAGCCGAAACCGAGATTGCCTCCTTCCGCAACAATACCTGGAGCGGCGGCGGCACGCTGGAGTTGGCAGATGGCCGTTCTTTCCGGATTAGCACCAATTTCTGGCAGACTCGGCTTGAACTGATCGGCGACCGGGATGAGTTGATTCTCAGCTATACTGACATTGGCGGTTTTTTCCGGCGTTCAGCTTACATGGTCATCGAACCGCAGGCCGCGTTGCTGCCAGAACTACCCTGGATTGTGATGCTTTCCTGGTATCTGGTGGTGATGATGTACCGCGATTCGGCAGCGGCTGCGAGCGTGATGACTGCCGGATAATAGCTGGAGCGCGCGCGCCTGTATTCGGTATAATTCAGGGGTTGGCCGCGATCAACAAATCATCATCGGAGAAACCCATGCCCCTTGCCCCCGGTCTGACTCATCAGATTATTATCACCGTAAAGGAAAGCGACACCGCTCGCGCTGCCGGCGGCGAATCCCTGCCGGCAGTCTTTTCCACGCCGCGCCTGGTCAGTACCATGGAAAAAACTTCCCACGAGATGATCCTGCCGCTGCTGCCGCCGGGCATGACCAGCGTCGGCACGGTGGTCAACATCCAACACCTGGCTGCCACCCCGGTCGGAATGCAAATCCGCTTCACCTCTGAGTTGCTGGCGGTGGATGGCCGGCGCCTGGTATTCAAAGTTGAGGCCTGGGACGAGGTGGAAAAAATCGGTCAGGGCGAACACGAACGCTTTATCATCGACCCTGAACGCTTCAATCGCCGCCTGGCTGAAAAAGAAGCCTTGATTAATAAGTAAATTTAGCTGAATCCATAACCGCAATCCACCCTATTCTGTCTTCACTTCAATCCTAAATGAACCGCGCCTTCGCTCACTTCGTCGACAACGCCATTGAATTCACCATTGGCCGCTATAAACACTTGTATACGCCTGACCAGTTCAACCCCATTCCGGACGGCGTGATCGATTGGCCTAACAACCAGCCGGAATCTTTTTTTGCCATTCCCGACGAACCACCTGACCTGAATTTCGAGCAGCCGTACGTTTTCCACGGCGACCGCGTGCGCTCGCTGTTCAACTTCCCCAGCGCCGTTACCTCGCCGTTTCCCACCAACAACGTGGTACACGGACTGGCGGATTTGCGCGCCAACCGCAAGAGCCGCGGCGCGTTGATCCTGGTGCACGGCTACATGATGAGCAGCTTTGCGCTGCTGCAGTTGTTCGGCGAGTTGGTTGCGAAGAGCGGGGTGGATGTTTATTATCTCTCCTTGCCGTACCACATGCAGCGTGCGCCGCTTGGCACCTGGAGCGGGCAGTACAGTCTGAGTTCCGATGTGGTGCGTTCGATCGATTCATTCAGGCAGGGGGTCATAGATGTGCGCTCATTGGTTTCCTGGATCCAGCGCGAACCCCGGCAGCCGGTTTTCCTGGCAGGGATGAGCCTGGGAGCCTTTACCTGCTGCATGGCATCGGTCGTCGATCCACGTCCAGTCGGCTTGATCAGCCTGTTGGGCGGGGCTGACCTTTCGGACATTGTTTTTGCGAGCAATTCGTTTTATTTGATCCGCCAGAGCTTACTCAGGCACGGCATCCGGCATGGTGATTTGGAGCAGTACTGGGCCGGGATCAGCCCGGGAAACTTTCGTTCGCGGCTGCCGCGCGAGCATATCGTGATGGTCGCCGGCGAGCACGATCCGATTATCACCCCGCAGAATGCCGCCCAGCTTTGGCGCGCCTGGGACGAACCCGATATTACCTGGCTGCCCTGCGGGCATGCCAGTCTGGGCTTGTATGCCCGCCAGGTTGGCGATGTTGTTTTCAACTTTGTCGACCGCCGCCTGGACGAGTTGTACCAGGTTGAAACCGGCAAGGCTGGTCTGACCATTCCCGTTCGGACAAATATGTAGGGTAAGCTGCCAGCTTGCGTAGAAACGAACTAAAGTTCGCTCTACAGCAGTCTGAATTTGTAGCGCAAACTTCAGTTTGCGTCATGGTGTTAAGCGTGCAATCGGCATCGCTTCATACCAGCCCAGAGATGCTACCGGCCAAATGCAGGCCGTCAGCATGACACTGGGATCTGCTGTCATTGCGAGACCTCGAAGAGGTCAAAGCAATCTGCGCCGGTGCACCCGGCAGCCAGTCTACAGCGCAAAGGGCATGATGGCTGGCGCAGATCGCCGCGCTCACTTCGTTCGCTCGCGATGACATAAAATGGGACAGCCCCGGACGAACTGAAGTTCGCCCTACCTCACCATAACGAGGACGGCGCTGTTTAGCGCCGCCCCGTTCTCCCATGCCACTTTATCCCCAGGGAGAATTATCGAATAACATTACTTGCCGGCAACCAATCCCCACAGACGCTGCCAGCCCTGCTTCCATTCCAGTCGCTTTAATCGATAGGTGCCTACCACGCCGTACGGCAGGAACAACACCAGCGCAATGAAGATCAGGCCGAAAACCAGCGGCCAGCGCGCGCCAAACCATTGATAGAAGAACTGACCGACGATCTGCATCAACCCGGCCCCCAGGATGGGACCGATGAGCGTGCCAATCCCACCAAGAATGGTCATAATCAAGGCATTAATGGTGGTAACCGCGCTGGTCATAGTCGGCGTTGCGCCCATATTCCACAGCGAGAAGAGCGCTCCAGCCAGCCCGGCAATTACGGCCGCGACCACAAAGGAAAGGGTACGGTAAGTAACCGGGTTGTAACCGATCATGCGTACCCGGCTCTCATTTTCCCGCAGCGCCACAAATACGCGCCCAGTGGGCGAATCCACCATGCGTCGGGCGATCAGATACATGATCACGCAGAACGCCAGGGCGATAAAGTAAAACAGCAGCCGGTGCTGGGTCGGGTTGATCCACATCGGCACAGGTATTCCATGTAAGCCTTCGTCCGCGCCGGTCCATTTGCCAAAGTCAGTGGCTTTTGACAGGATATGAATGGCATCCGCCATGGCCAGAGAGATCATGGCAAAATACACGCCCTTAATGCGCGCCGAAACGACGCTGAACAAGAGGCCGAGCAAGGTTACGACGACCACCACCAGCAAAGTAGCAGCAACCAGCACCAATACCTCGGTGATGTCGGCGGCGCCAATCGTAATCTTATAGGAGCCTATAATTTTAGGGCCTATATGGGTCAAAAACAACCCCATCGTGTAGGCGCCGCCGCCAAAAAAGGCCGCATGACCAAACGAGAGGATACCCGTGTAGCCGATCAGCAGATCGTAGCTCATGGCGTAAACCGCCATGATAAAGAAAGTGATCAACTGGCCTTGCCAGAACTTGGAGGGCCCATCCTGCACTGACGTCCCGGTGAACCAGCCAAAAAGGAAGGGGAATAACGCCAGCAGCAGAATAACTGCCAGGCCCAACCATTCGCCGCGTAAGGATTTGGCCGCGCTTGTAAACCGGTTGGGAGCAGCCGTGAGATCCGATTTAACCTCTGCCATGACTACTCCTTCTTCCCAAACAAACCGGCCGGGCGAACCAGCAAGACAATCGCCATGATGATGACGGTGGATGCCTCGGCGATGGCCGGAGATAAGCTAAACTTCAAAGCCAGGTAATCGCCGAAGGCGCGCGCCAGCCCCAGTAAGAGCGCGCCAATCGCCGCCCCGCTGTAGCTGCCCATCCCTCCAATGACCACCACGATAAACGCTTGAAGTTGGAATGCATCACCCATATTGGGCTGGACCGGGATGAAAGGCGCGGCGCCTATTCCACCCAGAGCCGCCAGCCCTGCACCCAGCATGAATACGATGGTAAACACTTTGCGAACGTTGATACCGAGCGCTTCGACCATGGTGCGGTCTTGCACGCCGGCGCGGATAATCATGCCAAGCCGTGAGTAGTTCATCAACAAACTCAGGGCAATGACCATCAGGACGCCAAGGACAATGATAAACAACCGGTAGGACGGGAAAGTGACGCCCAGAACATCAACGGTCAGGTTTTGTCCGCTGAACCAGGCCAGAATGTTTTCCGCTTTTCCAGGCTGTGAGAACATGGGTGGACGGGTCATCTGGTATGCCAGCGGGTCCCATAGAACCTGAATGGTCTCGCGCAATACATACGCCAGCCCAAGGGTGACGATCACCTGGTAGAGCGGGCGAATGTAGAGCGGACGGATCAGGCTGACCTCTACCGCGGCACTCAGACCAGCCCCACACAGCGCCCCGACGGCCAGCGCTGCAAAGAAACGCAAATTGCCATTCCACAACAGGACTGCATTCGGAGCAGATTCCCGGAAGAGCGTGGCGGTGACCGTCAAAACGGCCAGGCTGCCCGAAATAATCCAGGCCTGGCGCTTGTCGCCGGCGTACACCACCTGAGTTCGGTCGCCCGGCCGGGCAGCAGCCGCTGCCAACAGCAGCCCCGCCAAAAACATCAACACCGGGCGGAACCAGAAGACAGCCAGCGGTTCCTGCGCGCTGGCTTCTGCCAGAGGGTTGCCCATGGACATGGTGGCAACCATGGCGGTTTCTGCCAGGCCAAGAATGTCCAACCCGCGAACAGCCAGCACGATCAGTGCAATTCCAGCCAGCGCTACCGCCGTTTGGATCGTCTTTTGCGCCTTTTCCGAAACATTCAAGTGCATGAAAGTACTGCGCAGGATGGGGCTGGTTACCAGCCCGGCCAGCAGAGCGAAGATTAACGGGAACAGGCCAAACAGGAAAGTCGGGTTGGTGTAGAATTGCCAACCCAGGTAAGCGCCCAGCATAAACATCGTGCCGTGCGCGAAATTGAGCACATCCATCAACCCGAAGATGAGGGTCAGGCCAGAGGCGACCATGAAGTACAGCGCGCCGATTGTCAGGCCGGAGAGGGTGGTGCGCACAAACGGCTGCTGCCCCATGGTGGTCCATCCTATAACCCCCAGAACGGCGATCAGGCCAAGCACAACCAGCATCGTTGCATTGCGGCGGAAGAATCCCAGTCTCATGCCTGCCCTCCCTTCTGCAACGCGGCCCCGAGGAATTGATGGATCAATTCTTTATCCTCCACCAGATCGGCCATTTTGCCCTCACGAACCGTGCAGCCGTCATCCAGGATGTAGTAGTATTCCGCCAGTTTACTGGCCATAACAAAATTTTGTTCCACCAGCAGCACCGTCGTGGTGGTGCTCAAAATGCGGATGGCCTCCATCATCTGTTCGATGAGGATTGGCGCCAAGCCTTCACTGGGTTCATCGATCAGCAGCAATTTGTTGTCGGCCACCATGGCGCGGGCAACAGCCAGCATTTGTTGCTGACCGCCGGAAAGGTGGTTACCGGGCAGGCGGAATAACCGTTTCAGGTCGGGAAACAGTCCAAAAATAAACTCGGATTTGCTCTCGAAATCGCCTTTTTTGCGCTCGGCGATCTTCAGATTTTCCATCACGCTCAGGTTGCGAAAAATGGCGCGATGTTCCGGCACGTAGCCAATGCCAAGGTTGGCGATGTCATAGGCGCGGCGCCCCTGGATCTCTTTACCGTTATAAATTACCGTCCCCTCACGCGGCGGGGTCAGCCCGAGGATCGATTTTAATGTAGTCGTTTTACCCGCGCCGTTACGTCCAAGCATCACGGTGATGGCATTACGCCGCGCAATCACCGAAACCCCTTCCAAAATGTGGAACTGGCCGATATAGGTGTGGATTCCGTTGATTTCGAGAATGTTATCCAACGTTGTCCTCCAGTTCCTTGGCCAGGTCGCCGTACAGCGCGCCAAGGTAGGCAGATTGTACCGTCTGGTTGGTGGCGATTTCGTGCGGGGTGCCTTCAGCCAGCACTTGCCCCTGGTGCATCACCGTAATGCGGTCCGAGATGCTCATCACCATGTCCATGCGGTGCTCGACCAGCACAATCGTCTTGTCGCCGTCGGCCATGATGGCGCGGATGATGTCCAGCAAGGCTGGCACCTGCTCGGAGGACATGCCGGCGGTCGGCTCGTCGAGCAGCAGCAGGTGCGGGTCGCTGGCGAGCATGATACCCAACTCGAGTTTGCGTTTGTCACCGTGAGGTAGCACCTGTGCCAAAACCCCTTCGCGCCCCTGCAACCCTACCCGCCCAAGCACTTCACGCGCTTTCTCTTCATAGGCCGGGAAACTCCCAGCGCGCTGAAACATGCGGAAGTTATCCCTGCCAACCGCCTGCGCAGCCAGCCGCACATTTTCCAGAACAGTCAGGTTCGGAAAGATATTGGTAATCTGAAATGAGCGCCCAATGCCAAGATGCGCCCGGCGGTGCGGCGCCAGACCAGTGATATCCTTCCCCTGGTAGAACACCTGCCCGCGCGTGGGGTCCATCATCCCGCTCAATAAATTGAAGAGCGTCGTCTTGCCCGCCCCGTTGGGGCCGATAATGGAGTGCAGGGTGCGCGCGTAAATCGCCACGCTGACGTCATCCACTGCCACCAGCCCGCCAAATTCTTTCTGTAGATTTTTTGCTTCAAGGAGGATCTCCCGCTCTGCTGTCATGGAAGGTCCCTTTCGTGGATTAGAGAGGATTGAATTTTGAAAAACGGAATAGCCGCAACGGCCTTCATCGGGAGCGCAGCGAAAACGCAGATTTTGGACAGCCCTTCGCTGCACTCCGGGTGAAGCAGACAGCCAGGCTGTCTGCAAGTGAAGAAGTAGGGTGCATCCCCAGGCCCGCAAAGGCCTGGGGATGCCGTTAATCAAAGGTTACGGTGTGGGGACAGGGAGATCGCCGCAGCGCGACGCGTACTCGCCCACCAGGGTGCATGGGACCTTCAGTTCGTCGTAGGCGGTTACATATACCGTCTCAAAGAACGCGTAGGTCGGGCGTCCTTGAGCGTCCAGACCCGGGTCGATGTTGACCAGTTTGAGGATGTTCATCGGTTGCAGGGCAACATGATCTTCGGGGCGAATGAAATAGATGCCCTTCGGGCCGTCAAACTGCAAGCCCTCCAGCGCCGGGATCATGACGTCACCGGTGGCATCGCCGCCGGTCTTTTCCAAGGCAGCTGCCAAAGCCAGAGCCGAGGCCATACCGCCAGCAGTAAACAGATCGGGGGGTTCGCCAAAGGCTTCCAGATGTTTCTCGGTCAGCCATTTGTTGATTTCTGTGTCGGCGGCGGTATAGTGATAAACATTCAAGCCGATCTGGCCAACCGCGGCGCCAAATACAGCCGCGAAGGAGGCGTTGTCACCAAAGCCGGTGGCAACCTGCATGGCATCCAGAGCACCCAGGTCAGCCAGCTGTTGGAAGAGGGTTACATAACCAGTGCCAGACCAGGTGAGGAAAAGGACATCCGCGCCGGAATCCATCGCCTGCTGGATGTAGGGGGTGAAGTCGGTGGTGTCAAAGGGTGCATAAATCTGGGCGATGACCTCGCCGCCGTATTGTTTCACCGCGTAATCCAATGCAATGCCAGATCCCTGGCCAAAGGCATTATCTATACCGATGTGAGCAAACTTGGTGCCGACATTCTCGACCAGGTACTTGGCGATGACAAGCACGTCATCATAGCTGGTGCGGGAGGTGCGGAAAACATACGGGTTAAAATACTGACCGGTGATGAGCGCGGAAGCGGCCGGGTCAACCATCAGGATGATCTTGTTTTCCAGGGCGACCGTGGTGAGTGCAGCCGCTGAAGCCGATGAGACCGGGCCTTGCAGGATCTCGACGCCGTCTTTTTCGATCAATTCACGGGCGATCTGGACTGCTTTTTCAGGGTTGCCTTCGTCGTCGCGAACCAAAACCTCAACTGGACGGTTGGCGATGATCCAATGACCAGCATCGTCTTTCTGGCCGCCTGAAGCGTATTCCAGACCCAGTTCAAAGCCGCGCGTCTGCTGCGAGCCGTATAATGCCATTGCACCAGACATCATGCCGATTTGACCGATCTTCAGCAGGGGTCCAAGCTCCACTTTGGTTTCTTCGGTGGGAGCAACAGTCGGAACATCAGTCGGCTGAACGACAACTTCAGCAGTCGGCACAGCAGTGGGTTCCGGGGTTGGGGTAACCTGCTGAACGCAGGCGCTCAACACGATGGAGACCACAACAATCAAACTAAGAATGGTTAAACGATTTTTCATGCTCTTCTCCTTCATCAAATTTTAGTCAGAATTCACAAATATCCGGGTGGATGGGATGGGGGATCTCTTAAGCTTATCCGATAAGCCTATTCTTAGGCCATCACCTCCTTCAAAAACATCATGACTGCCTGCCCGGTGATCACCTGGCGGGAGTCTTGATTATGACAGGTTGTTTTTAGGGTTATCAGGTGTTTCTCGGGCTGCCAGGCGGTCACTTCCACCACGGCGGTAATCGTATCGCCAATAAAAATCGGCCCGAGATATTCAATTTGCTGGCTCAGGCAGATTGCGCCCGGGCCCGGCAACCGGGTGTTCAGCACTGCTGAGATCAACCCGGAAGCTAACAGAGGGTGAGCCGTGCGCTGACCGTAGCGAGTCTGTCGGGCATATTCTGCGTCAACGTGCAGCGGATTGAAATCACCCGTCACGCCAGCCAGGGTGGTCACATCCGCTTCGGTGATGGTCTTCGTGAAGCTGGCGCGGCTGCCAGGGGCGCAGCAACTGTCGGTGGAGGGTCGGGTAAAATTATCGACCATCGACCTGCTCCACAAATCCAAGCACCAGAGTATTGAAGATCGTCGGTTTCTCCAGGCAAAGCGCGTGCCCGGAGCCGGGTACCACCACCAACTGCGCACCGGGGATTTCCCGGGCGATGATTTCGGAATACATACGCGGCTTGAGGATGTCCAACTCGCCTACCAGCACGAGGGTTGGTGCGATAATGCGGTGCAGCTCGGCGGTAATGTTCAGCCGTTGAAAACAATCGAACAATTCCAGTACGGCGTCCATGTCCAGTTGAGCATAGCGCGCGCCGGCTACCTCCAATGAAGCCTGGTTGGCATGAATGTAAGCCGATGAGAAATTGAGGGGATAGGTAACCTCGAAAAGCAGCCGTGGGTCGCGGGCACGGGCAGCCGCAATCCACGCATCGATCAGTCCTTTCAAAACCGGCTCGGAGTGACTGACCGACGACGAAACGATCAGAGAACGGGTCATGTGCGGGTATTTCAGTGCAAAGGCCAGGCTGATCTCGCCGCCGTAGGAGATGCCGCCGATGTGCGCCGAGGGGACGTTCAGGGCGGTCAACAGGGCTGCCAGGTCGTCAGCGTGCTGCTCCATGGTATACGGCCCTGCCGGGCGCTGCGACTGCCACATCCCGCGGCAATCATACAGCAGCAGGCGGTGATGGCGCGACAGCGCGGCTTTTTGCAGTCCCCAACTGGCAGTGCTCATCAGCACGCCGTTGGACAGCACGATCACTTCGCCCTCCGCAGGACTGCCGTCGGCCGGGCCGAGCAGCTCGTAATACAGTTCCACCCCGTTGACCCCAATTTTTGGCATAATCCTTTAGGCCTTGAACCCCAGGAATACCTTTTTTCTTTCGCCCTCACCACGCTCGAAGAATTCGGCCGAGAGTGGAGTGTCGATTTGAATGGCCTCCGGGTGAGCAATGTCCACACCGAAGATTTGAGCCGAAATCCGCGCACCTTCCTCCAGGTCAACGATACCGGAGCAGTACGGATTTTTGCTGTCGTACCCGGCGTTCTTCATGGAGGTTGGGCCAAAGTAAATAACTGTGTAGGCTGCCAGTTTGCCCTTGCCTGAAAATTCGAACGGTTCCATTTCGCTGCTGTGGCAGTGGCTGCACAATGCCCGCGGGGGCAAAAAAGTATGGCCACACTTTTTACAGCGCGAGCCAATTAACTTCTTCTCAGCCAGTTGAGCGTTATAAGCGGCGCTTGTAAAATCGAAGTCGCTCATCGGTTTACCTCCGCTCGAAGATATTGACCACACAGGTTTGGCCGGTGCCGCCAACGTTATGAGTCATGCCAATGTTAGGGGCGCCTGGCAACTGGCGTTCGCCAGCCGATCCGCGTAGCTGGTGGAAGATTTCTACCACCTGCCCTACGCCTGAAGCACCAACCGGATGGCCTTTCGACTTTAACCCACCCGAAGAGTTGACCGGGCGCGCGCCGCCGCGAGTCGTCAGCCCATCTTCAGCCGCTTTCCAGCCCTCCCCCGGCTTGAAAAAGTCGAGATCTTCAGTGGCTACAATTTCGGCGATGGTGAAGCAGTCATGCACTTCCACCGCCCTGATATCCGCCGGGGTAACGCCCGCCATCTCGTAGGCAATCTGCCCGGCGCGTTTGGCAGCCGGCAGCGAGGTCAGGGTCGAGCGGCCGTGCAAGGCGGTGTCGCTGGCCTGGCCAGTCCCGATGAGATGCAGCGGGGCATCGGTATAATGGCGGGCAATATCCTCGCTGACCAGCAGCACTGAGGCTGCGCCGTCCGATACGGGTGAGCAGTCGAACAACCGCAGCGGCCAGGCGATTTGCGGATTGGCGGCCGGGTCATGCAGAAAATCCAGCTCGGTAACCCAGGTTGGCACCGGTTTGCCCTTGCGGGCGGCGCTGGCTTTGCGCGCCTCCATGATGGCGGAAATGCGCTGCCCAAACTGCGCTTTAGGGTTGAGCGCGCCGTGTTCGTGATTTTTAATGCCAACCTGCAGGAGCGTCTCGGGGGTCATGCCGTATTCGTGCATGTAAGCGGTGGCAATCGCCGCATACATACCCGGGAAGGTGAATCCGGCCGGAATTTCATACGTTACGTCAGCGGCGGTAGCCAGGGCGTCGGTAGCGCCGTCGGTGGTGAGACCGGTCATTTTCTCGATGCCGCCCACCAGCACCACATCGTACAGGCCGGAAGCAATCGCCAGGATGCCCTGACGTAATGCCAGACTGCCGCTGGCGCAGGCGCCCTCCACGCGGGTGGCTGGCACTGGTGTCAAACCCACCCAATCGGTCATAATCGGCGCGGTGTGTCCCTGGCCTTCGAATAATTCACTGGAAAAGTTGCCGATATAGGCCGCTTCCACGGCGGCCGGGTCAAAGCCCTTGTCCAGCGAAGCGGTCATTTCCTGGTAGGCCTCCACAAATAGCTCGCGGGTGTTTTTCCCGGGGAATGCGCCAAACTTACTCATCCCTGCCCCCACGAGCGCTACTCCGCGGCCTAATCTACGTCCTGTCATCGGTTCGCTCCTGTCGTAAAGAATAAATCATCCCGCTTTGCGCAAGAAAGCGTGGAATAAAGCATTGAACTCTGCCGGTTTTTCGATGTGCGGGCTGTGCGCGGTGTTCTGGATGACATGCTCCTCAAACGACCCACCGTTGGCCGCGTACTTTTTCAGCACGTCGCGCGTCTGCTGGATCATGGGCTGCGGCGGCGCAATTTCATCACCCGGCCAGCCTGGCACGTAGCCCAGCTTGCCAAGCGCGGCAATATCGAACATCGAGTTATCCGCGACAATCATGTCATGACTGCCCCGTACCCACAGCACCGGCGGTTTGACCGCAGCCTGGATCAGGTCAGCGGCATCGTGGGGGTGATACTTCAACGACCAGGCGTTGACCGGTCCGAGCAGGCCGGGCGCAACATTAGGCCAATTAGCAGATGGGGCCGCATCGCCGGGGTAGCGATCAGCGCCGGTTTTTTCCATCAACGCGGCGGTAAGGAAATCCTCTTCGCGCGGCGAGCGGAACGGTGCAACGTAGTAGAAGGCATTGATCACATTGCGCGGCGAATTGGCGTCATCCGCGCTGCGATCCTGGGTGGCGATGCGGCGTACAAATTCGGGGTTGACTACCCCGCCGCCGGAACCGGCATAATCGTCAAATAACGGCATCCCTTCCACGCCGCGCGTCCCGCCAAACCCATAAGGCGAGACCGAGCAGATCAAAGTGACAGACAGGACGCGCCCTGGATGATCGGCGATAAATCGGTAGATGGTACCGCAGCCCGCCGACCAGCCAACCAGATGGGCTTTTTCGATCTTGAGCGCGTCCATCAGCTCTGCCAGGTCATCCACCCAGTCGCAATAGCCGCGGGTCGCATCAATCAGTTTATCTTCAGTCCAGCCGTAACCGCGCATATCCACGGCAATGCCGCGGAAGCCAGCCGGGAGCGCCTGCATCGTTTCTTCAAAATACAATGCAGATGAGAAATTGCCGTGCAAAAAGATGACGGGAACGCCGTCCACAGCGCCGCTGGTGAGCACATGCTGTTTCAGGCGCGGGGTGTCGATGATGTGGGAGGTAATGCCGGGTAAAGGATTCGGTTTATCCATCGCTCATACTCCTTCTATCAAAACCTTGCTTTAATCGGGCAGGGTTACACCGGCAACCACAACCCGCGGGACAATCCCCAGCCGGTGCGCTTCCTCGCGCAGCCAATCGCGGAAATCCGGGTGGGCAACTCGGATCAACGCTTCCATCCGGTCGCGCACGCACAGGCCTTTCAATTCAGCAACGCCATACTCGGTCACAATGGTATCCACGTCCTGGCTTGGCACGGTGACTTCTGCGCCTTCGGCCAGGATCGGCACGATGGTTGAGATTTGCCCGTCGCGGGCGGTGGAACGCAGCGCAATAATGCCACGACCGCCTTCCGAGAGTTGGGCGCCGCGATGCGTGTCCAGTTGGCCGCCGGTGCCGCTGAAATGCTTGTACCCGATGCTCTGCGAGCTAACCTGCCCAAAAATATCCACCTGCAAGGCCGTGTTGACGCTGATCATTTTATAGTTGCGGCCGACCACATTCGGGTCGTTGGTCACTTTGCCCTGCTGAAATTCGACCCCCAGGTTCATGTTAATGAAATCGTAGAGTTTCTGGGTGCCGAGCGCAAAGGCGCCTACCATTTTTCCCTTCCACTGGCTCTTACGCTTATTGGTGACGACGCCCGCCTCGTACAGATCGACCATACCGTCGGTGAACATCTCGGTATGCACGCCCAGGTCGCGCCGGTTCATCAAAAACGGTGTGATGGCATTGGGGATGCCGCCGATGCCCAACTGCAGGGTCGAGCCGTCTTCGATCAGATCGGCAATGTAGCCGCCAATCTGGCGTTCGGCGTCGGATGGGGGTACAGACGGCAGTTGGTAGAGTGGAACGTGGTTTTCCACTACAACATCGACATCGCTGACATGAATCTGCGTATCGCCGAGGGTGTAAGGCAGGTTCTCATTGATTTCCAGCACCACCAGGTCGGCCGCTTCGATTAGCTGCTTTTCCACTACCAGGCCGAGTGACAGTGACATAAAACCGCGGCTGTCCGGCGGTGTGGCCGTGCCCCAGAACACGTTCAATTTCCCTTTAGTGGCAGCCAGTTTATCGGTCGAAGCGCGGTGCAAATTGTTTGGGGTATAGGACATGCGCCCCATCTGGTGCGACTTGCGGTCAGCTACGCCATAAAACCAGTTTTCGGTGAAAAAATGCGGGACGACCGCCGGGTTGGTGTTGAAATCGTAAGGGCGCATTGGCAAACACACCCAAATTTTGATGTCGTCCAGGCGGTCAGCATGCCGCCCCAGTTCAGCCAGCAAACCAGGCGGCTCGGAGGCAGCCATCGCCACCCCAATCGTCTGGCCGGATTGGACCAGGGCGACGGCTTCGGGAATCGTCATCCGTTTTTGTTGGTAGAGAACTTTGGGATCCATAGGCAACTGTAACCTGTGAATTAAGGCATGATGAAGGCTGAACCAGCCTGGTTGTAACCAACGCCGGAACCGACGAAGGTGACCAGGTCGCCCGATTTGATCTTGCCCTGTTTGCGGGCGTCGTCGAAGACCATCGGTACGCAGGCAGAACCCGTGTAGCCCCATTTGTCCATGATCCAGTGAGACTTTTCGATTGGCATGCCGAGATCGTCCATCACCAGCTTGATGCTGTTCAAACGCACCTGGGTGTAGAGCGCCATGTCAACATCCTGCAGGTCGAATTTGCCGTTGGCAGCCAGTTCACGCATGCGGGCCGGCCAACCCAGATGGTTAACTTCCGGCGGGAAGGGCGTGATCAATTTGACAAAATGACGTCCAGCCTGAACGGCTTCGGTCGTGACCGGCTCGTAGGTCCCGCCGGCATAAATACCCCAATGCTTATGATAGGAGCCGTCGGCAAAGAAGGTCGAGGTGACGAAGCCGGGCTTGTCGGATACCGCCAGAATAGCTGCCCCGGCGCCGTCGCCGTAGAAAAATGACATCACGTCATTTTGCCAATCCGACAACTTGTGCATCATGTAGGAGCCAACCACCATAACATACTTCATGTGCGGGCTGGTTGCCAGCAGACCGGCAGCGATATTCAAGCCGGTCGGGAAGGAAGCGCAGGCGCAGCCGACATCGAAGGTGCCGGCATTGACCGCGCCCAGTTTGTGCTGCACCACTACCGAGGTCGCCGGAGTGATGTAATCCGGGCTGTCGGTGCCAAGCACAATCATATCCAGGTCGGACGGCTGCAGTCCGGCGTCTTTGAGCGCGGCTTTGCCCGCTTCCACCGCCAGATCAGAGGTCGACCAGTCCTCCGGCGCATACCAGCGCGTGGTTATGCCAGAGGAAGCCTCGAATTTGTCGATCACCTCGCCGAATTTCTCGCGCATAGAGGCATTGGAACGCTCAATGGGGGGAAGGTAATGCCCCGTACCCACAATGGTAGCAAAACGTGACATATCCATTACTCCAGGTTTGGATTAGGTACCGATCACAATGCCACCGTCCACGCTGATGGTCGCGCCGTGGACATAGCTGGCTTCGTCACTCGATAACCACAGGAAGGTATTGGCAATTTCAACCGGTTCGCCCAGGCGTCCAAGCGGCGTGCGGGAGCGCATGCCGGCCAGTACATCCTCGGGCATCTTTTGTACCATTTCGGTCATGATAAAGCCAGGAGCGACCGCATTGACGCGGATGCCGTAGCGCCCAAGTTCGCGCGCCCAGACTTTAGTAAAGCCGATGACGCCGGCTTTGGTGGCAACATAATTGGTCTGGCCAACATTGCCGTACAGTCCGACGACCGACGATGAATTGATGATCACGCCGCTGCCCTGTTTGATCATATAAGGGGCAACAGCCTGGGCGCAGTTGAAAACGCCCTTCAGGTTGACGTTCATCACCAGGTCGAAGGCAGCCTCGTCCATCTGTTTGACCAGCTGACCATCCTTGACCTTCACGAACATGGCATCGCGGGTGATACCGGCATTATTGATCAGGACATCGACCCGACCGTAGCGCGCAACCACGCCATCCACCCAGGCCTGAACTTCAGCCCGGTCGGCCACGTTGACGACCGAGAAACTGGCATCGGAGCCCAGTTCAGCAGCCAGCGCTTCGCCAGCCTCGCGATTGACGTCACAAATAACAACCTTGGCGCCTTCGCTGGCAAAACGCTGGGCGGTGACTTTTCCAATCCCAGCGGCTCCACCCGTGATCAGGCATACTTTATCCTTCAGTCGCATGTGCCTATCCCTTTCCATAAAGAAGAGATCAAAATTGAAAAAAAAATTTTGTATTGATTTGTGCGTTGTGTGAATTGTTGTCGAACCGGCATAGGGCGTCAGAATTTGCTTCCCCCACTCAGCAGCGGATAATCTCCAGCCGGTTCAGGGCGCCTGTTTGCTTGCGACCGTCTATTCTTGCGTCCATCCAGGCAAACATAAAGCCCTGTGGGACACCTAGGCACCTATCCTACCAAACCCCGGTTACAAAGCAGTTACAAATCAGGGCTTTCGCCGGGGTTGCACCAAACTGGTCAGCAGTTGCTCGGTCTCAGTGGAAGGATCGACACCCAGATCTCTTTGCAGGCCGGCGCGCAGCCGGTTGAATGTCGCCTGCACCTGAGCCAGGTTGCCTTTGCGGGCATGAGCCTGCATGAGGTGCCGGTAAGCGGGTTCCCACAGTGGATCGCGAGCCAGCGTTTGATTACTGATCTGGATGACTTCATCCCAGGATTGTTGATCGATATACAGTTGCGCTAATCGTCCAGCAGCCGAGAGGTAGAGGTGACGCAGGCGTTCGCGCTCCGGCGCTGCCCAATCCTCGTAGCGGCATTCCGGCAGGAAATCATCATCATACAGGCGCAAAGCGCTGTTCAGGTATTCCATCTCCTGGGTTACACCGGCCGTGACATTAACAAACCGCTCGAAATCGTCAACATCCACCCGAATGTGCGCATCGGGATTCAGACCGTACATATTATCACTGCGGACGACAAAGTAGGCTGGGGCGGTACGGGCACGCGCCGGTTCCAGCGCATGGTTCAATGCATTCAGGGCAACCTTGAAGTCGCGTTGGGCGGGTTCTGCCGGTAAATCCGGCCACAATTGGTCAACAATTTGATCGCGCAGCAGCCATTGTCCGCGGGTTGTAATCAGCAGTTGGAATAACTGGCGGGCTTTTTCCCGCTGCCAGTCGCCCGGGTTGATCAGCACGTCGCCGCGCCAGACCGCCATTGAACCCAGCGTGCGCACCCACAATGTGTACCCCGGGTGCGTTTCATACCCGGCAGCGTCCAGACTCAGCAGCAGCCGGTTGACCAAATTCGGCGAGAACCTGCGCTGGCGCGCTTCCAGCAGCAGCGGAATGGCAGCCTGCTCATCTTTCAACCCGAGCAGAGACTGGCTGGTAAAGAGCATTTCATAGCCATGCTGCTCGACCACCGGTAACAGATCAGCCATTATATTCAGCGCGCCCTGAAGATCGCCACTCCACCAGGTATTGACCGCCCGCCAGAGCATGGCAGCGCTCCAGCAGTACAAATCACCCACCTGGTGCATCCCGGCAGCCGCCCGTTTGAGCCAGCGCTCCGCTTTTTCGGGCAATCCGGCTAAGGCAAAGCTGGCTCCCATGCTGGTGCGCGCCAAATCACCGATCCATTCGTCGCCGGCCATTTCAGCAATCTCATGCGCCTGGACGGCTTTTTTCTCAGCCGTTGCAATATCACCGGCATACCCGAGAACCCGGCTCAAACCCCATAAAGGCTCGACCCCTACCCTTGCCACTTTAAACGGATTAACCTGGTCGATGGAGCGCTGGTAATGGCGGGCAGCCTCAGCGCGGTGATCCTGCGCCCAGGGTTGATGATGAATGATTTGCAGCGCATGTCCCAGCCGCATGTGGCCGACGGCCTCTACAAAATCAGACTGGAGCTGCAGCCCGATTTCGATACCCTCCCGGGCGCAGCGTTCGGCTGATTCACCCTCACCCATCATGGCATACACCAGGGAGAGCAGCAGCAAAGTTTCACGATGAAACCGTTGCGGCCGCAGTTGACCTGCTTGCCGCTCTTCAGCAGCTTGAACTTCCAATAAGTTACGAGCTTCACTTAAGTGGCCGGTTCGCAACAGCCGCCGGCCTTCCAGATAAACGTCATTCGGATTGGTTTCTGCCCGCAGCAACTGCGCCTCATGGTGTAAGGATTCTGCCTGGTCGGGATGCCCAAGGTTGAGCTTATTTTCCGCCAGTTGGTCGAGCAACGCTGCCACTTCAGGACGGTGTTCCTGGGGTTCGAGCAGTCGCAGGGCTTCCTCCAGCAGTGCATCGGCTTTGATCGGGCGAATGGTATCCAGATAAACCTGCGCCTGGCCTTTCAAAGCCTGGCTGCGCCCGTAATTTTCATTTTGCTGTTGAAAAATGGCATCAGCAGCCATAAAATGATTCAGCGCTGCATCAAAATCAGCCCGCAGCCGCAAGGCATCACCCATCAACAACTGCAAGTGGGGATGGGTTGCAAGAAGGATCTCTGGCAACCTTCCAATCCAGTACATCAGGCTTTCCAGCCGGCCAGTACGCACCATGTCCGGTCCAACCTGTTCAAGAACCACTGCGGCGTCCTGCACCTGTTCAGCCTTCAATAAGTGAAAAATAGTCTCCTCGGAGCGGCTGGTCCTGGCATAGTAGCTGGCTGCCAGACGGTGTAGTTTTGCCGCTCGCGTGGGATCTTGCAACAACCGGCTTTGGAGAAAATCCTGGAACAGGCGCTGGTAGCGATAGGTGTCTTCACCCAGCGAATCCAGGAAAAGGCCGCTTTCATGCAAGCGGTGCAAAATGCCCAGGCTGTCCGTGCTGGCGCGCAGCGCGTCGCACACCGGACCGTCCAGCCTCCGCAGCACCGAGGTGGTGATCATAAAATCGCTGAGTTCATCCGGCAAATGCGCTAATACTTCTGGCGCAAGATACTCAAACAAGTCTTCCAGCGTGTCCGGCACATCGGCCAGCACATCCTGCAGCGAGCGGCCTGAACCGCGTTCCAGGCTTTGCCCGACCATCTGCAGGGCAATTACCCAGCCTTCAGTTTCCTCCGCCAGTTGCCTGGCTTGCTCAGCCGTCACCGGGTGACCCAGGTGGCTGCCAAAGAGTGATTCGATCTCCTCGGCGGTAAATGCCAGGTCGATGTGGCTGATGGTGTTCAAGTGGCCTTTGATGCGCCAGCGATTAAGATCAAGATGCTCGGGCATGACCCGGCTGGAGATTACCAGGTGCAAAGTGGGCGGTAAATATTGGATCAGTTGGCTGACCAGTGCGCCAATTTCCGGCACGTTTTGCACCAGGTGATAATCATCGATGACCAGAACTGCTTCCGTGGTCAGGCTGGTAGTCAAGGTGTTGAGCAGTGGGGTCAGAACTGCCGGCAGTGCCCGTCCGCCGTTTTCTTCCAGCATTCGCAGAGCGGCTTCGCCGTAAGCATCGTTGCGATGGTGAAACGCGGAGATCAGGTTGACCAGAAAGAGCAGCGGGTCCCGGTCCGGTTCGGTGACCACGTACCAGAATAACGGGTCCACCAGGTCAGCCAAACCGGTTAAGGCCGTGGTTTTGCCGTAGCCCGTGCCTGCCAGCACCAATGTTAATGGGTAATCGAGCGCGCTGGACAGGCGTGCTTGGATGCGGGGACGTTGAAGAATGCCCCGGCGGTGCCGCGGAGCCACTAATTGGCTTTGGATGACTAAATCCCGGAGAGCCATACCTGAAGTGATTGTATGCTAGATTGAGAGGAATGGCAAATGAGGGTAATCAAAATAGAGGCGAGCAGTGCTCGCCTGCTTCATCGTTATGTCATGCTGACGGCCTGGTTTTGGCCGGAAGCATCTGTGTGAATGACCGTCCTGCGACTGTAGTAGAAGGCGCAGCGTCGCTACACCCATCATTGTGTAAGGCGAATTACCAGCTTTATTGAAGCCTCGGCAGCCTGATAATTACCCCGGTTAA
Source organism: Chloroflexi bacterium GWB2_54_36 (assembly GCA_001796355.1). Lineage (GTDB taxonomy): Bacteria > Chloroflexota > Anaerolineae > Anaerolineales > Anaerolineaceae > Bellilinea. Next base: position 47,915 of record MGMG01000086.1, read on the forward strand.
TTGTCATTGAGACCTCAGAGAGGTCGAAGCAATCTGCGTGGTGCGACAGGCAGCCGGACTAAAACGCAACAGACTTGATGGTTGGTGCAGGTCGCCGCGCTCACTGCGTTCGCTCGCGATGACAATAATGCGTTCCCCGGACGAACTGAAGTTCGTCCTACAATGCCTTTTACTCATACCGCAAAGCCTCGACCGGCTCCAGATTGGCAGCGCGGTTGGCCGGATACAGCCCAAAAAACAACCCGACTGCGGTCGAGAAAATCGTCGCCAGCAAAACCGCATCCAACCCAACTACCGGGTTGAAAGGCGTCCCGGAAGACGCGGCAATCCGCCCGACAATATACGCAATTAACCAACCCAGGCCGATACCGATCATCCCACCAAACAGCGAAAGCAGCGATGACTCGGTCAAAAATTGAATCAAAATGTCACGTTTGCGAGCACCAAGCGCTTTGCGCAAACCGATCTCGCGTGTGCGCTCCGTGACTGACACCAGCATGATATTCATGATCCCTATCCCGCCGACCAGCAGCGAAATGGCGGCAATGCCGCCCAGAAATATGGTCAGCACATTGGTGATCGTCTGGGCAGTGGCAACAAAATCCTGTTGAGTGAAAATCGTAAAGTCGTCTGCGCCCAACTCAGATCGGTGGCGGGTACGTAAGATCTGGCTGATCTCCTCAGTGACTTGCGGCACCATCTCAGCGCTGACTGCCTGCACCAGGATGATGTCCACCCGCTCGCGGCTGCGGCGGATCAGGCGGGTTTGGGCGGTGGTGAAGGGTACCAGCACCAGATCGTCCTGGCTGCCAAAGCTGCTGCCGCCCTTGGGTTCCAGCACTCCCAGCACGCGGAAAGGCTGGCCTGAGATGCGCACGATCTCGCCGGTGATACCATCCCGCCGGCCAAACAGTTTATCCGCTACTTCCGATCCGAGCAGCACCACGGATGCACGCCCAAGCACATGCTCCTCGTTGATAAACTCGCCTTCGAGTAATCCATAATTGCGGACATCGCCATACTGCGGGGTTACACCTGTAATCTCGGTATTGGTCGTTTCACCGCCATAAGTGACCGTGCCGCTGCTTTGAATGGCCGGCGCCACTGCGGCAATGGCCGGCGCCTGAAACGGGTCTGCCAGGGCTTCCGCGTCAGACAGGGTCAGCGGTTTTTCGATGCGGATATCTTCGGTAAAGTTGCCGCCAAAGACGAACAACAAATTGCTGCCCAATCCGCTGATCGAGCCGGTGATTGTGTCTTGCGCGCCGGTGCCCACCGCCAGCATGGCGATGACCGCGCCCACCCCAATGACGATACCGAGCATGGTCAGACCGGTGCGCAGTTTGTTGGCGCTCAGGCTTTCAAGGGCTTCCAGAATTGCCTGCCACAGGTTCATGCCGGCTCCTCGACCACAAACCCGTCATACAAACGGATGACGCGCTGGGTTTGGGCGGCTATCGCCGGGTCGTGTGTGACGATGATCACCGTAGTGCCGCGTTCGCGGTTAAGAGTCAACAGCAGCTCCATGATTTCCTTGCCGGATTTTGAGTCGAGATTGCCAGTTGGCTCATCCGCCATGATGATGGCCGGGTTATTCACCAGCGCCCGCGCAATTGCCACGCGCTGCTGCTGCCCGCCGGACAGTTCCGGGGGGCGGTGGTTCATGCGGTCATCCAGGCCCACCGATTTAAGGGCTTCTCGCGCCTGATGAGTGCGGCCTGTTCCAACCCCGGCGTAGCGCATCGGCAGCTCGACGTTGGAAAGCGCGGTCGCGCGCGGCAGTAGATTGAAGCTCTGAAAGACGAAACCGACCTTGCGGTTGCGAATGCCGGCTAACTGGTCGCTGGAAAGATGACTGACCACTTCGCCATCCAGAATGTATTCGCCGCCGGTAGGCCGGTCAAGGCAGCCGAGGATATTCATCAGAGTCGATTTGCCTGATCCGGACGGCCCCATGATGGATACCACCTCGCCGCGTTGGATGCGCGCACTCGCGCCGCGTAATGCATGCACTTCCTGGGTCCCCATCCGGTAAATTTTGGTCAAGCCGGTGGCTTCGATCACCCAATCGGTCATTGAATTTACCTCATGAACGGCGGTTGGCCGGCTTCGAATTGGGTTGGCGGATTGAGCACCACCGTATCGCCTTCTTTGACATCGCCGGAAATGACCTCACTGGTCAAATCGGACTGAGCGCCAATTTCGATGGGTACCGCGGTCGGGACACCCAATTTCAGCAGGTACACCACCCGCTGCCCCTCCCGCAGGCGTACGGCCCGGTTGGGCACCAGCAACACACTTTCCAACTGGTTGATAACGATATTCACCGCAGCGGTCATGCCCGGTCGAACACTTTCATCCATGTCTTGCAGTTCGATGGTCACCTTGAAATTGACAATGCCCGTCACAGGAGTCCCAACCCGGCCAACTTCGATGATGACGCCGGGATATTCCTTGCCAAGGATGGCATCGAAAGTCATGGACACCGGCTGCCCGACAGCAAGGCGGTTGATATCCGCCTCCGGCACTTGAACATCCACCAGCAAGCGCGACAGGTCGTCCAGGCGGAAGGAGACCGTGCCCGGCGTAACCTGGTCGCCGACCTTGGAGTTGACTTCGGTAATGGTGCCCCCGAACGGCGCGGAGAGCGAAGCGAGTCCAAGGGAAGCCTCGATGGCGGCGATACGGGCTTCCGCAGCGCGAATGTCCGCCGGGTCAGGGCCGTCTTTGATGCGTTCCCATTCGCGCAAGGCGTCATCGTAGGTAGCTTGCGCCAGGGCAACCGATGCATCCGCTTCTTCTACTTCCAGTGCATCCGGACCGCCCTCCAGGTAGCGCAAATTGGCCTGAGCCAGTTCCAATTCCCGGCGGGCGTTGAGCAGCGCCGAGTAGATGTTCAAACGTGCGGTATTGTCCGCCGAGAAATTCTTCACCTGCTCGTAAAGGTCTTCGTAGCGCGCCACTTCATCCTCCGCCAGGGATAAGCGCGTGCGGGCTTCCTCCAGCGTCAGGTCGCTGGCGCGGGAATAATCCTTGCTGGTGCGCTTGTTCTTAGAGGTGGTGAGATCATCTTCAGCCTGGGCCAGGGCAAGCTGCGACTGAGCGCGCGCCAACCCCGATTCCTGCAAATTTTGCAGCGCGCGTTGGGCGGAAACCAGATCAGCTTCGGCCAAAATGATCGACTGCGGCAGAGAGCTTTGGCTCAGCCGTCCGAGGACGTCGCCAGCCTGCACCAGCTGCCCCGTTTCGACGTTGCTCTCGCCAATTTGACCGGTGGTTTGCCAGGTCATCACCGCGGTCTGGTTAGCCCGCACCGTTCCAGTAGCGCCAACCATGGCTATTAAGCTGCCGCGGGTAATTTTATCGGTCTGGTATGTGGCATTGTCTTGAGACTGGGCGGTCCGCCAGGCTCGAAAACCAAAGAACCCGCCAACAGCCAGTACGATGACAATTAAGACGATAATGGTTCGACGTTTCATGGGTCATTACTTTCTATTAAACTGGTTAATTTTCCCCAGTCCGAGGACTGTCCCAAGTTTATCATTAACATCCGGGGGCAGCAGGCTTTCCAGTATAATTCCAACTGCTGGCAGATCGGCCAGCATTACTCATCCCGATAGCAGGTTTTCAAACTGCCCTTTCTATGACTCTCGCGAAAATCTGGCGGACCCTTGGCAATATCATCATCCTGTTTGTTTTGCTGGTGACCTTGCAGCGCAGCGACTATGACAGCGCCAACCCGGTCGAGCAGGTCCGCGCTTATACCCGCTGGCAAGAGTTTGATTATGCCAGTTGGATTGCCGACGCGCTGGCATTAAAATTTTCCTTTGGAACGCTCAATTTTCCAAATTATATCGAAGAAGAACAGCAGCGCCGGCTGGTCAATCAACACCTGGCGCTATTGCAGCGTTTAAACGAGGTGCGTGACCAGATCTCTACCATCTATGCTGACCCTGCTATTAAGGATCCCGAGGCGGCATCCGCAGCTTACCAGACCGAACAGGCGGCGCTTACCGCCCGGATAAACCGACAGCAACCGCTGGTCGAAGCCGTTATCCAACATCAGATCAGCGCCATTATCGGCGATTTGGGGCTGGCGCTGGGCGGCCAGCCTCTCCCGCCGCTGCTCTACCATGTCACCCCACTGCCCATGGCATTGATCGTTTCGCCGCGCCAGGTGATCCAGCAAGTGGCCGATATCTCGGTCATGCCGGACTTGCCGCTGGCGGGGATCACGCGGTTGGAGGACGCGGTGGCGGACGGGCTGGATGTTTCCAGCATTATTGTTCCCGTTGGAGGTGTTGGAGTTTACCCCACCATGGTCATGCGCTCCGCCAACCTGAACTGGTTGGTTGAAACCATTGCCCATGAATGGATTCACAATTACCTGACCTTGCGACCGGTAGGCGCGTTTTACTACTCCGCGCCCGAGATGCGCACGATCAACGAGACAACCGCCAATATTGCCGGCGCCGAAATTGGCAAAGCTGTGATCAGGCGGTTCTACCCGGAATATGCGCCCGCGCCGTCGCTGCCGGTGCCATTCGAGGATCAATTTCCAGGAAAGCCGCTTGAGGAAACCGGTTCCCCTGTTTTCGATTACCGCGCCGAGATGCATGAGACGCGCATCACCGCCGATGCGTTGCTGGCAGAAGGTAAAGTCGAAGAAGCTGAAGCATATATGGAGGCGCGCCGGCAGGTTTTCTGGGACAACGGCTACCGCATCCGTAAATTGAACCAGGCCTATTTTGCCTTTTACGGCTCCTACGCCGATCAACCCGGCGGTGCGGCCGGGATCGACCCGGTCGGGGCTGCGGTGCGGATTTTACGCGCGCAGTCGCTCAGCCTGTCAGATTTTCTCGACCGGATGGCTTGGGTAACCTCGTTTGAGTCTTTGCAGGGGCTGACAGAACCGAATTAATCGGCCAGGCTGTCGGACCCTTCGCCTGAACCAAGATCCGGCATGGCGCGTTCGATTGCTTCTGGCGATTCACCTTTTTCCAGGCGGGAGACGACCTCGTTAAATTCGGAGCCCATGTCCTGATCCAATTCGCCGCTCATCTGGCGCATCATGCGTCCCAGGGTGCGCGGGTCGCGGTCGATATTCTCGAGTTGCGCTGGATCCGCCATTTCAGTCATGCGAGCGTCGTCCGAGCGGCCGATGCGCACCCGCCCGATGCGTCGTTCGACATTGTCGCTGCCGCAATGCGGGCATTTAACCGGTCGCGTACCGTATTCCGAATAGGGCATAAACACGTCAAAGCGTTTTCTACAGTTTAAGCAACGATAATCGTATGCAGGCATCTCACACTCACCGGAATTATCAATTTTTATCCATTATAATCAGGGTAGCCCAACAAGATCAAATATTTTAACGCTAATTGAACGCAGAGGTTCCTTCCAGAAGCGAAATGATGTGCTATCAAACCACCCTGCTCGATCTTGCTCATAACAAACCCCTGGTCATCGTGCTTTCCGGTCCATCCGGAGTTGGAAAAGATTCGGTGCTCAAAGCCATGCAAAGCCGCGGTTTGGCTTTTCACTTTGTGGTCACTTCCACCGATCGCAAACCGCGCGTAGGTGAAGTGAACGGGGTGGATTACAACTTCATCTCGACCGAACAATTCCGCCGCATGATCGATAAGGATGAGTTCATCGAGTATGCCGAAGTTTATGGCGATTTAAAAGGGGTTCCCAAGTCTCAGATCAATGATGCACTGGCTTCAGGAAAAGATGTGGTGCTGCGGTTGGACGTGCAGGGTGCAGCCCGCCTGCGCCAGTTATTCCCGGAGTCGATCCAGATTTTCCTGGTGCCGGAAAATGAAGAAAAATGGCGCGATCGGTTTATCTCCCGCAAGACCGAGACTGCGGAAATGTTGCAGCAGCGCATGAATATTGCCCATGAAGAACTTCAGCGGGTGAATGAGTTCGATTATGTCGTGGTCAACTGCACCGATTGCCTGGATATCACGGTAAATCAACTTGCTTCGATCATTGAGGCCGAACACCTCAAAGTTCGTTCAGGATCTTAAAGGTATGAATTCCATTCCTCCCTCACAGTCCGAATATCCGCAGACACCTCCGCCTATTCCGCCACGGGTGATGCGGCGTCCGGCGACTAACCCGCCGTATGTTACCTATTTCATGATCGCTAGCAGCGTGCTGGTGTATATCGGGCAGATGCTCACCCAGACCCCGGGCGGCAGCGATTTGCTGATCAACCTGGGCGCCAAGGTCAATTCGGCCATCATTGCCGGGCAGTACTGGCGGCTGATCACCCCCATGTGGCTGCATGGCTCGTTGCTGCATATCGCCTTCAATATGTATGCCCTGTTTATTTTTGGCGCCAATCTGGAAAGAGCCTACGGACATGGCCGGTTTTTGCTGCTTTACCTGCTCAGCGGATTTGCCGGCAATGTGATTTCGTTCATGATGTCGCCAACCCCCTCGATTGGCTCTTCCACCGCCATTTTTGGCCTGATTGCAGCGCAAGGGGTATTTCTCTACCAGAATCGCAGACTTATCCGCAACGCCCAGGGAATGCTGATCAACACCCTGACCATTGCGGGCATCAACCTGGTGCTCGGCCTTTCGCCCGGGATCGATAACTGGGGGCATTTGGGCGGCTTGATCGGCGGGTTGGCATTTGCCTGGTCAGCCGGGCCGTTGTGGGATGTGCAAACGGACGGCGTTGGGCTGCGCCTGGTGAACCAGCGCAGCAGGCAGCGAGTCATGCTGGTGGCCATCGGTGTGGCAGTCGTCTTTGCGGCTGTAGCATTTTTGAAAATAAGTACGTCATAAAAACATAATGAAGCCCGCCGATCGCAGTAAGGGCGAGGCAAATATATATCGAGGCTATCACACAACAGATAGTCTCGCCCGGCTATACTTCCATATCGGGCGAGGCTGCTTGTTTGTTGCATAATGATAATGCCCCTCTCGCTTCGCCCTTACCTTTGGTTTACGAAGGTTTAATCGCTCACCACTGACACAGGCTGGCCATTCAACGGGCTCGCCGCCTTCCCGCCGGGGTTTTGCTCATCGATGGTGATGACCGATTTGATCAGGAAGCCCGACAGACCCATCAGCGCGCAAGCCAACCCGCCTACCAGATACCAGGCCTGAATCCCTAACCAGTCAGCCACAGGCGCTGCCACCAGCATACCCAGCGGCGACATTAAACCTGACCCGCTGATTACCAGTATGAAGATTCGGCCCTGCATTTCCGGATCAACTTTGGTTTGCAGCATTGCAAAGAGCGGCCCGTTCACCAGCGGATTCATGAGGCCAATCATGGCCATGCCGGCCAGCGCCAGCCAGTAACCCTTTGCTCCGGCCAGGCCAATCACCATGATTCCAGCGCCCATGCCGATCAGACCCGACATAGAAGTGATGACCTTTCTTTTAAACCCGCCCCATACGCTCAACAACAGCCCGCCGACGATCACGCCAACACCCAGGCCGGATTCCAGCCAGCCTAGTTCTGCCGCTCCGCCCTTGAAGTGGCGTGTCACCAGCAGGGGTAGAAAGGAGAAAGCCGGATTGACCAGGAGATTGATCAGCATGGCCATTATCATGACGGCCATCAAACCCGGCCAGCGGTTCACATACTTCAAACCGGCGCGTACATCCCGCCAGACGCTTTTCGGCGTGACCATTTCTCCACTATCGCTGCGTGCCGGCCGCGGGATGGCAATGAACAGCAGCGGCAAAATAGCCAGTGCAGCCGTGCCAATGTCGATGGCCAGCACCCAGTGAACAGGCAATAAGGAAAGCAGCAGCGCGCCCAGCGGCGGCGCAGCAATGGTCAGCATCCCGTTGAGCGCCTGGTTGGCGCCCGAGAGGCGTGACAGGTGCTCCTGCGGCACCATCAACGAGGTCGAGGCCTGCATCGCTGGCCATTGGAAAGCTCCTCCCAACGCGCGCAGAAACATGGCCGCGTAAATGTGCCAGATTTGAATAGTGCCGGTTAGGAAGAACAACACCAGGGCCAGCGTGGTCAACGCCACCGACCCATCGGCAAAGATCATTACTTTGCGACGATCCCAGCGGTCCACCAAAGCGCCGGCAAATGGACCTAACAACACCTGCGGCAGCAACGCCACCAGCGTGGCGGTTGCCAGAACAGTCGTCGAGCCGGTCTGGACGGTTAAATGCCAGACCAGGGCAAATTGAACCAAGCTGCTGCCCAGCAGAGAAAAAGCCTGTCCGCCCCACAACGGTGCAAAACGGCGCAGCCAGTGCTTTCCTTGCGGTTCTATCGATGCTGTGCTGTCCATAAAAGTCCCTTCCGTAAACAACGGATTTAAGCAATATAAATACGCTCCGGAACGCTGAATAGTTCCGGCTCACATAATCTTTCCAATACCAGCCGTTAAGAACTACTCGATAAAGACCTCAACGTGCTCGCCGTCTTCTTCGTCGAGGACATCCACGATCTGTCCCATCTCGCCGGATTGAATCCATTCCATCAGAGCGTTCGGATCAAGCCCCTCGATTTCTGGCGAGAACTTCATTCCCAGACGGATGCCGGACCCTACCAGGTTGAGCGGCAGGCGCACATTTACCCGTGTCTTACCGGAATTGGTATCGGTTACGCGGACCCGCAGCCATTTCCCTCCGCCCATCGGTCCGGCGGAATATGGCGCTGGGGGTACAGGTGGTCCAAACGGCGCCCGGGGAATTCCTTTGGCACCGGCTGAAGTCTCCAGCGCTTCGAGCAGGCTGGCCGCTTCAGCAGCAGTAATTTTGCCTTCCTGCAAAAGATTTAATATTTTAAGGCGTTCTTGTCCATTGACCATGATGCTCTCACCTTCTACCGCCGCTTATTTCTCGACGGCTTCCTCCTTTTTACCCAGGATGCGCTGTTGCGCTTCTTCAGAGGAGATGCGGCCTTCGGCCAGCTCATCCAGGATCCGCATGCGATCCTCAGCGGTCAATCGGACGGGGGTTTCTTCGCGCCCAGGCTCAAATCCCAGAGAGCGTAAGATCTCATTAAACCGGTTGCGTAAGGTTGGGTAGGAAAGGCTTAGCTCCTCTTCCATGCGGTTAAAACGCCCTTCGCAGCGGATAAAGGTCAGCAAAAACTGCATTTGTTCCGGAGAAAGCGAGGCAAATGGGTTGGTCTCCGGGTGAAAATGCCCCTCGATGGTGGTGTTGCAGTTCAGGCAAAATAACCGGGTTACCACCAGTTCGCTTTTGCACACCGGACATTGATTCAACATTTGATTCATACCACCTCCGCAATCGTACGATCTACTCGTAGGGGTTGACCCATGTGTCAACCCAATTTCGACCCACGTGTCAGCTTATTCCAGTTTTCTAAAAATATTTTAGCACTGGATTTAATTTTGTCAATAGATTTATTAATTATATTTAGTTATTACTTTATATTATTGATTATTATTTCAATATATTAAAGTCAGGGGGTATCCACCAGCCGTTCGCCGAACAACACCCAGCTTCCCTTGCGGTCGCCGGCATCCGCCGGCGCGCGGTCGAAGTAAATTTCAAAGATACGCCCGCCATCGGTGCGCACGCGGAAGAAAAACCGACCCACACCCCAGGAGCCAATGCGCTCGGCGCGCGACAGGTGTGGCGGAATCATGTTGCGCCCCATGCGTCCACGGCGGCGAAAATCCTTCCATTCTGCCAGCAGCTCGACAATTCGAAAAGTCTCCGACTGCCAGATGAATCCCTGCGGGCACGGTG
>MGMG01000087.1:0-9879 GCA_001796355.1 Chloroflexi bacterium GWB2_54_36
TGCAGCAGGATTTCAGTCTGGCAGCCCGGGCGGCGGATTCCGTCCCAACCCAATGCAGCAGCCAGTGGCGGCAGGTCCCTTAAATCACATTCCAGCGCCAGGCAATCCGCCCAATTCCAGGCATCCGCAAGCGTATCCAGCGGCAGCACTTCCACCGAAGCGGGCAGGTAACCGGGCAGACGGTCGCTGTACCAGACAACGGCCGCGTTTTGACTGAGCGCCTCGTTGACCAATGGGATCAGGCTGTCGGTTGACCCTGCCCAAGGCGCCAGTGCAACCCGACGGGCGGAAGGTGGAAATCGGAAACCGCGCCCCAGTGGACCGCGCCAACACAGGCGGGTGCCTGGCTGCCAGGCAGGCGGGATGAAACCGTTCAATCTCCATTCGGTCTCTCCGTTGGCAGTCAGAAAAAGCGCCGTGGCGGTGGGTTCATCCCTCCCAGCAGCAAAAGCCAGGAAATATTGGCCGGGTAACAGGGATAAATGCGGTAAAGCGGAGACCATTAGCTGAATGCCTCCATCCCCCAGGCTAATTTCCAAAATTTCCCACTCGCCTTCCGCCATACAGTGCCCTTCCAAACAATTTTCCCCACAACCATGGATATGTCATGGGGTGCGCGCTGGAAATAGTATAATACATCCAGCGTAAACCCTTCTAAGGAGCATATCATGAACCTCGCAGGTCTATTTCAGGGCATTGCCACGCTTGCCTGGCTGGCATTTGTTGGTGTCCTTGTACTGGCGGTCGTCCGGGCTGGCCGTAACCGCCCGATTAAAAATGCCACCGTCACAATTGTAGTCTCCCTGGTGGTTGCAGTTTTGTTTACTTTTGTTGCAGCCGGCACAGTTTTCATCGAGCCGCAGGAGCGAGGAGTAGTCATCTCGGCGATTTCGCCGCAAGGCTACCGCGAGGAAGCGCTCGAACCGGGTCTGCGTTGGATCATCCCCTTTGCCGAACGGGTTGAACGCTACCCCATTTCGCGCCAGACCTACACCATGTCCATCGCACCCATTGAGGGTCAAATCAGCGGAGACGATTCGATTGCTGCTCGAACAGCGGACGGGCAGGAGATTTATGTCGATGCTTCGATCATTTTCCAGATCGACCCTAACCAGGTAGTCAACGTCCACATCCGCTGGCAGGACCGCTACACGAACGAACTGGTGCGCGCGCAGGCGCGCGGGATTATTCGTGACGCGGTTTCGCAATATGGCGTTGAAGAAGTGTACAGCACCCACCGGTTGGATATGACCAAGAATGTCACAGAGCAATTAATAACCAAATTTAACGAGAACGGGCTGCAGCTGGTGGATTTCGTTTTGCGCAATATCACTTTCTCGCCGGAATATGCCGCATCCATTGAGCAGAAGCAAATTGCGGAGCAACTTGCCCAACAAGCCAAATTTGTCGTCGAGCAAAGGCGGCAGGAAGCCGAACAGGCCCGCCAGGTTGCACAGGGGCGCGCGGATGCCGCAGTCATCGACGCCAAGGGTGTTGCTGAGGCCCGCATCATCGAGGCTGAAGCTGAAGCCAAAGCCCTGGCTGTGATCTCAGCAATCATTCGCGACAACCCCGATATGCTCACGTATCAGTACATTACCAAGCTGTCGCCCAGCATCCAAACCCTGCTGCTGCCGAGTAATTCCCCCTTCCTTTTCCCCATCCCTGAACTCACGCCGACCGCTACACCCGTACCCACCACCACACCGTAAGCGTACCGAGGATTATGAGCAAACCTGCTGAAAACCCATCCGGGAAGAAAATCCGTCTGACCAGTCTGTCCAGCTGCGCCGGTTGAGCGTCTAAGCTAAGCGCTGAAGCGCTGGCGCAGGTTCTGCGCCCGGTTCACGGAATGTTCCAACAGCAAGATTATCCTGACTTGCTGGTCGGTTTGGATTCCCCGGACGATGCGGCCATCTGGAAGCTGGATGACGAACGTGCCCTCGTGATCACTACTGATTTCTTCACGCCGGTGGTGGATGACCCGTACGATTACGGTTCGATCGCGGCGGCCAACTCCATTTCGGATATTTATGCCATGGGCGGGCAGCCGTTTCTGGCGCTCAACGTCGCAGCGCTGCCGTCCGACCTTCCCTCCGAATACACCTCGGAAATTATCCGCGGTGGGGCAGAAAAAGCACGTGAAGCCGGCGTAGTGATTGCCGGTGGGCACACCGTACAGGATAAAGAGCCCAAGTTCGGGCTGGTGGTGATCGGATTCGTCCATCCGGCGCGTTATATGTCGAAAAAGGGTGCAAAACCCGGAGACCGGCTGGTGCTCACCAAACCGCTCGGGTTTGGCGTGACCACTACTGCCCTCAAACGCGATATCGCTGCACCCGAGGATGTGGCTGAAGTGGTGGGTTGGATGAAACAATTGAACGCCAGCGCAGCCCTATTAGCGCGTGAATTTTCCCTGCGCGGCGGCACGGATATCACGGGCTATTCCCTGCTAGGGCACGGTCTGGAGATGGCCAATGCCAGTCAGGCAGGGCTGCGGTTTGATTTCGCCAAGATCCCCTTCGTTTCCTGCGCGCGAAAATACGCCGAAGGCTGGCACTTCCCGGGCGGTGCACACGACAACGCCCATTATTTTGGTTCACAGGTGCGTTTTGGCGCAACCATCGACCAGGCCAACCAGATGCTGCTGTTCGATCCGCAGACCTCCGGTGGACTGCTGCTGGCCGTCCCGCCCGGCCGCATCGATGCACTGTTGGCGCGCGCCCGGGAAATCAATCAGCCAGTCTGGGAAATAGGCGAGGTGATCGCGGGAACTGGCATTGAAGTGGTCTGAGCTGGACATTCAATCTTTCCGTTCCCATCGTTCACCAGTGCTAGGTCGGCGCGGCATGTGCGCCTCTTCCCAGCCGCTGGCCAGCGCAGTCGGGGTTTCGATCCTCAACGCTGGCGGCAGCGCCTCAGATGCGGGCGTGGCTATGGCTGCCGCTTTGAACGTCACTGAACCGACCTCCACCGGGTTAGGCGGCGACATGTTCGCGCTGTATTACCAGGCTTCAGACCGTCAAGTGTACGCGCTCAACGGTTCCGGGCGCGCTCCGGCTGCTCTTTCCCTGGCGCGTTTGCAGGCTGAAGGATTGGGCGCAGCGTTGCCGCCAGCCCACCCTTACACGATCACGGTTCCGGGCGCCTGCGGCGGCTGGGTCGACTTGCTGACGCGCTTCGGGAGGCTGCCGCTGACGGCAGTGCTCGCGCCTGCCATCGAACTGGCTGAAACCGGCTTCCCGGTCGCCCCCATCACCGCTTATTTCTGGGAACGGTCAGCGCAGAATTTACTCGCCCGGGCGGTCAATGGCCGCGAAATGACCATCGACGGTCGCGCGCCGCAGACTGGAGAAATTTTCCGCAATCCCGGTCTGGCGCGCACCCTGCGAGCGATTGCCGAGGGCGGCAAGGCGGCGTATTACGAGGGTGAAATCGCGCGGGCTATCGTTGCGGTCGTGGCTGAGGCCGGCGGCTGCCTGACCGAAGCTGACCTGGCAGGGCACGCCAGCACCTGGGTCGAACCGATTTCGGTGGAATATCAAGGGTTGCGCATCTGGGAGTGCCCACCCAATGGCCAGGGCTTGGCCGCGCTGATCGCTTTGAACCTGATGAAAGGTTTCGATCTGGCTGGCATGGATGCACTTGGCGCTGAACGGCTGCACTTGCAAATCGAAGCCATGCGCCTGGCGTTTGCGGATGCCTTCCGCTTTATCGCAGATCCCGCTTTTAGTACGATACCGCTGGCTGGGCTCTTGTCGGACGAATACGCGGCGGAAAGGCGGAAATTGATCAACTCCAAAGTTGCCCTACCGCAGGTCAAACATGGAAAACCGCCAGCCGTCAGCGACACTGTCTATTTTTGCGCGGTGGATGAAACAGGAAATGCCTGTTCATTCATAGCCAGCAACTATATGGGTTTCGGCACCGGCATCGTTCCGCGCGGCTGGGGTTTTACCCTGCAAAACCGGGGGCACAACTTCAGTCTGGATCCGTCATCTCCCAACGCTCTGGCGCCTGGAAAAAGACCGTATCATACCATCATCCCGGCCATGGCCACTCACTCGAGCAGCGGGGAATTACACGGTCCGTTCGGCGTGATGGGTGGTTTTATGCAACCGCAAGGACACCTGCAGGTAGTCATCGGTATGCAGAATGATCAGCTTGACCCGCAGGCTGCGCTGGACCGGCCGCGTTTTTGCCTTACGCCCAACGGAATTCACCCGCAGGTCGCGTTGGAGGAAGGGATTCCACCTCAGACAGTTGCGCGGCTGGCAGAAATGGGGCATCCGGTCGAGATGATCAGCGGAATGGCACGCGCCATGTTTGGTCGCGGGCAAATCATTCTACGAAACCCGCGCACCGGCGTGCTTTGCGCCGGGTCAGACCCGCGCGCCGACGGCTGCGCTATCCCACAAGTATAAAATCACCCCCTCCTACCTCCCCCAAAATCTCGATTTTGGAGGAGCCAACGACTTCTGTAGATCGGATTGAGGGCGGTGGATTTGATTATTGCAGCCCTGAACCATTCCCCGCCCTCAATCCGACGAACTTAACCCAGGATGTCGGATTTCGCCTATAAGGCGCTCTGTGAGCGGGGTGCATAACGAATTCCCTTTATGGGATGTGACGCCGCCCCTCACTCGCAGAGTGTCCTGCCCGCAGGGCACCCTGTGGGTGCGGACAATCCGACGCCGTCCGGTTCCGCCATGGCCTTAACTTCAGGGTGTCGCTCCTTAATTCGCCGGAGATTGTTGTGTTTGTTAACCCAGGAGCAACGCACCCAAAACAAAAACGGTTTTCTCCGTGTCTCCGTGGCGATATTTAGATCTGCCCCGCATGATAAAATTACCTTCATGGTTGAACTTTCCGATCATCTTCAGGGAATATTAGCCACCCTGCCGCTCAAGTCTGGCTGCTATATTTACAAAAACGCAGAAGGCGTTGTCATTTACGTTGGCAAGGCCGTCAATATACGTAACCGGGTGCGCTCCTATTTCCATTCCAGCCCTGACCAGGACTTTAAAACCCGCCAACTGGTCAGCCATATCGCCGATATCGAATGGATTGTCGTCGGCTCCGAGCTGGAAGCGCTGATCCTGGAAATGAACCTGATCAAGAAACACCGGCCGCGATACAATATCCGGCTCAAGGATGACAAACGCTATCCATATATCAAGGTTCATTGGGGCGACCCCTTTCCCAAAGTCACAGTCACCCGGCAAATGGTCAAAGACGGCTCGCGCTACTTTGGTCCCTATACTTCCGCCTGGGCCGTCCACCAAACACTGGATGTGCTGCGCCGCATCTTCCCCTATTTGACCTGCGACCGTGAGATCACCGGGCTGGACGCGCGTCCCTGCCTGTACTACGACATCAAACTGTGCTCCGGGCCGTGCATAGGCGCTATCAAGCAAGCCGTTTACCGCCAGATGATCGAGGACTTGTGCCAGTTTTTGGAAGGTCACACCGAACCGATCGTCGCCCGGCTGCAAACCGAAATGCAGGAGGCAGCTGAAAATTTACTCTTCGAACGCGCGGCTGCCTTGCGCGACCAGATCCACGCCATCGAAAAAGTGGTCGAAAAACAAAAAGTGATTTCCAATGACCAACTGGATTCAGATGTGATCGCCATGGCGCGCGACAACGGCGAAGCCTGCGTGCAGGTTTTCTTCATTCGCAGCGGAAAAATGATCGGACGCGAGTATTTCATCCTGGAAGGCGCCCAGGATAAGCCCGACTCAGAGGTGATTGCCGAATTCCTCAAGCAGTTTTACTCCGAAGCCGCCAGCATACCTGGCCAGGTGCTGCTGCCGCAGGAAGTCGAAGAAGCCCAGATCATCCAGCAGTGGATGCGCCAGAAACGCGGCGGACCGAAGGTCGAGTTGACTGTACCCCGGGAAGGCACGCCCCAGGAACTGATTCAAATGGCCACCGAAAACGCGGTCGAGACGCTGCGTTCGTTGAAAGCCCAATGGGAGGTGGACACCAACCGCCAGACCGAGGCGCTGGCTGAACTGCAGCAAGCCTTGAAGTTGAAAGAACCGCCCAACCGCATCGAGTGTTACGACATCTCCAATACTCAAGGCACGGCTGCCGTTGGCAGCATGGTGGTCTTTGAGCAGGGGGTACCCAAAAAATCGTTATACCGGCGCTTTAATATCCAATCGGTTAACGGGCCGGATGACTTTGCCAGCATGGAAGAAGTGCTCACCCGTCGCCTGCGTCGCTGGCAAGCCGCCCAGGAAAATCGCGCTCCCGGAGCCAAACCTGACCCCTCGTTTGCCATCCTGCCCGACCTGTTGATCGTGGACGGCGGCAAGGGACAGCTGGGGCGGGCGGTGACCGTATTGGAGCGCTTCAATCTACTGGACAAAGTTCCGGTGACCGGTCTGGCCAAGCAGCAGGAGGAATTTTTCGTCCCCGGGCGGTCCAGCTCCATTCTGCTGCCGCGTCACTCGCAAGGGCTGTATCTGGTGCAGCGCATCCGCGACGAGGCGCATCGTTTTGCCATCACTGCCCACCGCAACCGGCGTTCCAAAGCCGGCCTGGCTTCGCGACTGGACAGCGTCCCCGGAATTGGCCCTACCCGGCGTAAAGTGCTGCTGCAAAAATTTGGCAGCATCGAAGGCATCCTCTCCGCCAGCCTGGAAGATTTGACCAGTATTAAAGGCATCACTGAAGAACTGGCGCTGGCGCTGCGTTCACAATTGGAATAAAAACATTGCCACTGAAACCCTGGACAAAATATCAATTTTATTAAAATTTGCAATGTTTTGATCGTTTTAACGCAAAATGGTTATAATAAACTATTCATTCGGGTGCTACTTAGAGGAGAAGTTACCCGATGAATAAACCCCCAAAACCAATAAATCGCTAGGAGGAGTTAACATGAAGAAGAATGTTTTGAGTGTATTGGGCATCCTGGTCGTATTCGCCATGGTATTGAGCGCCTGCGCGCCGAAGGCTGTCGAGACCCCCGGATATCCAGCTGCCCAGCCGACTGCGGCTGTTGTGGCGCCGACCGCCTACCCGGTCGCGGAAGTGACCACGATCCGCGTTGCCACCGACGCAACCTGGCCGCCATTTGAAATTGTCGATGAGACCACCAAGGACATCGTCGGTTACGATGTCGATTTGTTCAATGCGATTGGCGAAAAAGCCGGACTCAAGATTGAGTTTGTCAACACCCCCTTTGACTCGCTGCTCTCTGGTATTGCCACCTGCCAGTTCGATGCCGCCATTTCAGCCATCACCATTACCGAAGATCGCGCAAAAGAAATGCTTTTCAGCGACCCATACATTAATGCCGGTCAGATCGTGGTCGTCCAGACCTCGAGTGCCGATATCAACAGCAAAGATGACCTAGCTGGCAAGATAGTTGGTGCTCAGCTCGGCACCACCGGTGAGATGGAAGCCAAAGCCATTGCCGACACGACCGTCAAGCCTTATGACACCGTCGATCTGGCATTCCTTGACCTGCAAAACGGCCAAATTGACGCTGTGATTGCCGATTACCCGACCGCCCTGGGTTTCGTTGGAAAATCGCCAGACAAGATCAAAGCGGTAGGCGAGGTGTTCACCGATGAATCTTACGGTATAGCCGTTTGTAATACCAAGCCTGAGCTCGTCGCCAAGATCAACGATGGGCTCAAGAAGGTCGTTGACGAAGGCTTACTCGTAGAGCTCGAAGCCAAATGGTTGGCCGCAAAATAGCGAAATGAGCCAGAGCCTGCGAGGAAAAACATCCTCGCAGGCTTTTTTTATAGGTGGAGGCCCTATGAGCGTAAATCCCCTCTCTGCTCTACCGGCATCGGCTGCCAGCGCCGTTCGTACCGAAAAAAATGAACGGTTTGACCGCTGGTGGATTATGGTTGCAGCCGTTGCCGTGCTGGTAATATTGTTGATTTTCCTAAAACCGGACCCATACAAAAACCTCTTTAACTTCGTAAGGGACGGGGTCTGGCGAACGACCTACATTACCATCATCAGTTTTGTTCTGGTTATCGTTTTTGGCTTATTTGTAGGGTTAGCGCGCCTCTCGAAGCACAAGGTAATCAGGGGTATCGCAACCGTGTATGTCGAAATCATCCGCGGCATCCCCATGATGGTCCAGATCATCTACTGGGCTTTCGCTCTTCCCGCCATCATCCAGGAAATGGGAAGCGCCTGGAATATTCCCTCCTTTATGGAATATCGACCGGATGGCATCGTGATGGCCATTTTTGGTCTTACTTTCGGTTATTCGGCCTACATGAGCGAAGTGTATCGCGCCGGCATTCAAAGTATTTCCAAAGGCCAGATGGAAGCCGCTCGCAGTCTTGGAATGACCTATGTCCAGGCCATGCGTTATATCATCGTTCCGCAAGCGGTGAGGGTCATCCTGCCGCCGATGGGAAACGAATTGATCACGCTGCTCAAGGATACTGCCCTGGTAAGCGCCGTGGCAATCCCGGAACTGACACGCCGCGGGCGGGAGTTTTCATCCGCCAACTTTAACCCCATCGAAACCTGGACGATGGTGGCGCTGCTCTACCTGGTCATGACGCTCCTGGCTACGCGTCTGGTCGCATACCTTGAAAAAAAAGCCCGCTACGAGAGGTAACCCATGGAACCGATTATCAAAATCCAAGGTGTGCATAAATATTTCGGGACATTGGAAGCCCTCAAAGGCGTTAACCTGGAAGTGCAAAAGGGCGAGGTGGTGGTCATCATCGGACCATCCGGCTCGGGAAAATCAACCATGCTGCGCTGCATCAACCGCCTGGAAGAGTTCGACGAAGGCAGCATAATCGTCGATGGAATTCCGCTCGACACGGCCGAGAACATCAATGCCGTTCGCACCGAAGTCGGCATGGTTTTCCAACAGTTCAACCTTTTTCCACATCTTTCCGTGCTCGAGAATGTCTTATTGGCGCAGCAGATTGTGCGCAAGCGCGATAGAGCCGAAGCTGAAAAAGTCGGCATGGCACTGCTGAATAAAGTTGGCATTCCGGAAAAAGCAAAATATTTTCCAGGGCAACTTTCCGGCGGGCAGCAGCAGCGGGTGGCCATCGCCCGGGCGCTGGCGATGAACCCAAAGATTATGTTGTTTGACGAACCGACCAGCGCGCTCGATCCGGAAATGATTCAGGAAGTGCTGGATGTGATGGTTGCGCTGGCGCGTGAGGGCATGACCATGGTGGTGGTATCCCATGAGATGGGTTTCGCCCGCGCCTGCGCGCACCGCGCCATTCTGATGGATGCCGGGCAAATTATCGAAGAAGCCCCACCAGATGTTTTATTCAGTCACCCTACTCACGAGCGCACCAAAGCCTTCCTGAGCAAAGTGTTGCATTAATCACATAGTTGGGTGCGATGCACCTGATTTTGGTGCGTTGCACCTGATTTTGGTTGCATTGGCTATCCAAGAACAGGTGCATCGCTCCTCAACTTGTTGATGATTGGCCAAGCTGTTAGCCCAGGAGCAACGCACCCGACGAGTTTAGGTCCGCTGCGCCTGGTCTTGGTAGTTGCACCTGGTTTGCGGTGCGATGCACTCAGATGGCCACAAAATTATTTTATTGATTGTATAATCCTTCCAAGAGGGGCAAATGGACCTCTTCATCCTTCGACCAGGTCAGACCATTGTGATTCGTGCATCTGCGGTCTCTTTAATTTTCCCGATGGGTGGTCAGCTTGAATAATCTGCTCAAGCGGGTGTCGATCGCGGTATGGCTATTGGCTGCCTGGTTTGGCGTGCAATCCTCGCAAGCCCAGACCATCCAGGCGACCCAATTGACGCTGGTCAGCCCTGCTGCTTGCCCAACGGCCGGCTGCGCCGCCGGTCAGACCCTTGACCTGCGCGCTTCATACGATCTGGCAAACTTGGACCCTGCA
>MGMG01000087.1:9929-10206 GCA_001796355.1 Chloroflexi bacterium GWB2_54_36
GCACTGCCAACTGTGGCTCCGCTCCCGAAGGTTACGCTATGACAGGCGGAGTCTCCGCCCAGATTTCCGCCAGCGCGGTAAGCGACCAGCTCAACCTGGGCTTCCGAGTAGGCCGAACGGCTACAGCCAGTGGTTCAGTTCTGGTTCGCGTTTACCAGAAGACCGCGGCAGGTTGGCAGCCGCCTGAAGAAAGCTCTGCTACCATTGGCGTGACGCCCACTGCAGCAGTCGTATACGTGGCCAATGATGCCGCCGCCTGCGGCAGTTCTTCCCCCTG
>MGMG01000088.1 GCA_001796355.1 Chloroflexi bacterium GWB2_54_36
AAGCCGGGCTTCCGCCAAAGCAGCCGACACCAACGTAACCCTCAATATCGACCTTCCCGGCAATGTCAACATGGATACGCTCAAATGCGAGTCGTGCGGGGGCACGCTCAAACCCGAAGACATCAAAATGGTTGCCGGGGCGCCGGTCGTTACCTGCCCCTGGTGCCACACAACCTACCAGTTAACCGAAGAACCCAAGTGGTAACTTTATAACTTATATCAGGGAGGTGCTTAATGCACAGGATTCGGGGTGCTCTCCTGCTGCTTATCGCGCTGATTTTGCTGGCTAGCCCGTCGCCAGCTCTGGCGCAAAATTATTCCTTCGAAGTCCCAGTTCAAAATGTCAGCGTCTTTGTCAATTCAGATGGAACCATCAGTCTGGATTATGTTATCACGTTTGCCAATGAGCCTAACGCTGACCCGATCGACATCGTCGATGTTGGCATGCCCAATTACGATTATGAACTGTACAGCATCAGCGCCACGATCGAAGGCGCGCCGGTTGACCGCATCGCCGACTCTGAATATGTCAGCCCGGGCGTAGAATTCCATCTGGGATCCAATGCGATCCAGCCTGGACAAAGCGGCACACTGCACGTCCAGGTGGGCGTGGTGCGTAATGCATTAGGCGCCGGTTCACAGGAAGAAACCGAACCTTACGCCAGTCTGGTGTTCACCCCCAGTTGGTTCGATTCAAGCTTTGCGCGCGGCAAAACCAATTACACCCTCAGCATCATTCTGCCGCCCGGTATGGAGCCGGAGCAGCCGCGCTACCACACCCCGTCCGGCAATTGGCCGGGCGCAGATGAACCGGTATCCAGTTACGATGATCAAAATCGGGTGGTGTATACCTGGACTGCTGACAACGCTGACGCATCAACCACTTATGAATTCGGCGCCAGCTTCCCCATGGCCCTGGTGCCTGCCGAAGTGGTGGTAGCGACTGAAACTCCCAACACCCGCAGCTTTTCATTGGATTCAATCATTCCTTTTCTGTGCTTCGGCGGTTTTTTCGCGCTAATCGTTGGTCTTGGCATCGCCGGTTCAAAAGCCGCTGAAAAGCGTAAATTGCAGTACATGCCGCCCAAAATTGCGGTTGAAGGCCACGGCATCAAGCGCGGCTTGACTGCCGTCGAGGCTGCAATCTTGATGGAGCAGCCGCTCGATAAAGTCATGAGCATGATTCTGTTTAGCGTGCTGAAAAAAGGCGCGGCTACTGTCGTCACGCGCGAACCGCTCAAGCTGGAAGTCGTCAGTCCGCTGCCTGAAAACCTGCAGCCGTATGAGGTGGATTTCTGCAAAGCATTCGAAAGCGAAGACAAAGCTGCCCGGCGCCGCGAACTGCAATCCGTGACCGTTGGCCTGGTCAAATCGATCTCCGAAAAGATGAAAGGGTTCAGCCGCAAAGAAACAATCGAGTATTACACGGCGATCATGGAAAAAGCCTGGTCGCAGGTCACTGCCGCGGACACCCCCGAGATCAAATCCGAGACCTACGAGCAGGTAATGGAATGGACCATGCTCGACAAAGAATGGTCTGGGCGCACCCAGCAATCCTTCGGCCCGCAGCCGGTCTTCGTACCGACTTGGTGGTGGCGCTTTGATCCTGCCATGCGCACGAGCGGTGGCGGCGGCATGGCCGCAGCCTCGCTTCCTTCCATGCCGTCAACCGGTCAGGGCGGCTCGATCAACCTGCCTAAACTGCCAGGCTCTGACTTTGCCGCCTCGATGGTCAATGGCGCCCAGGCGTTCTCAGCCAGCGTGGTCGGCAATCTGACCACCTTCACCGACACCATCACGAATAAAACCAATCCCGTGCCCAAGACCACCTATACCCGCTCCGGCGGGTCGGGCGGCGGCGGTCGTTCTTGCGCCTGCGCGTGCGCCTGCGCCGGTTGTGCCTGCGCCTGTGCCGGTGGCGGACGGTAAAAAGGATTTTTATTAATGGTAAAACGCATTTCGAACCTGTTCCCGCGCTTTCTTATAGGCGGCGGTGCCCAAGTGCCCGGTCTGCCCAAATCCGGGGTTTACCACTACAGCCGGGAGGACCGCGGCGGCAAAGCCCGCATCCATTTGCGCCTGGAAGCGGATGGACATGGGCTGCTGCTGGTCAACGCCAACCGCGCCTTTCACCTCAACCCCACCGCCGCCCTGATGGCCTACCTGGCGCTGGAAAAAGTCCCCCAGCCGACCGCGGTGCGCGCCATCACCCGCCAGTTCAAAGTTCCCGCTGAGGAAGCCTTTCTTGACTATGCACAGTTCATCCCGCAATTGGATGAACTTACTGCCCCCGACGGCGCCTGCCCGGTGCATGACCTGGAGCTGGAAGTGCTGGCGCCGTTCTCGCAGCACCCTTCCGCGCCATACCGCATGGACCTGGCGCTGACCTACCGCTGCAACAACAACTGCGCGCACTGCTACAATGCCCGGCCGCGCAACTTCCCCGAGATGGATACCGTTGCCTGGAAGCGCACCCTTGATCTGCTTTGGAAAATCGGCATCCCGCACATCGTGTTCACCGGCGGCGAGCCTACCCTGCGCCCGGACCTGCCCGAGCTGATCGCCCACGCCGAAGGCCTGGGTCAGATCACCGGCATCAATACCAACGGACGTAAACTGAAGGACCCAGCCTTCGTCCAGCAACTGGTGGATGCCGGCCTGGACCACGTGCAAATCACGCTCGAATCCCATGACCCCGCCATTCATGACGCCATGGTCGCGCCGCACGGCGCCTGGCAGGAAACGGTCGCCGGAGTGCGCAACGCGCTGGCTACCCGCCTGTTCGTCATGACCAATTCCACCTTGCTGCAGGCCAATGCGCCGTACTTATCGCAGACGCTGGACTTTCTGGCCGAGCTTGGCGTGCCGACCGTCGGCCTGAATGCATTGATCTACTCCGGACGCGGCGCGAAAGTCGGCACCGGGTTGCCTGAGTCCGCCCTGCCGCCGCTGCTGGAGATTGCCCGCCAGAAGACGGATTCCGCCGCCCAGCGCTTGATCTGGTACACGCCTACCCAATACTGCAATTTTGACCCGGTGCAAATGGAATTGGGCGTCAAGGGTTGTTCGGCAGCGCTCTACAACATGTGCATCGAACCCGATGGCGGTGTGCTGCCCTGCCAGTCCTACTATACCGCGCTCGGCAACATCCTGACAGACCCCTGGGATAGCATCTGGAACCATGACCTGGCGCTCAGCCTGCGCGAACGCCGCAACCTGCCCTCGGAGTGTAATTCCTGTGCCTTATTGGCCGAATGCGGCGGAGGTTGCCCGCTGGCGCGCACCGAAGAAACCGTCGTCACGCCCGTTTAGCCCACAATTTTCATCGCCTGGGATGGAGGAAAGAAAAATGGATAAAATTCGCAGTTATTTGAGTCGTTTTTTCACTCAACAGACGCCCCTTCCTCCTGGCGTGCATCACTACCAGTCGCCGCCGGACGTGCCGGTACCTTTTCGATTGCACCTGCGCATCGAGGAAGGCGGCGAGGGCATTTTGATCGTCAATGCCTCCACCGTGCTGCACCTCAACCAGACTGCCACCGAGTACGCCTATCACCTGCTGCATCAGACGCCCCCCGGCGAGGTTGCAACTGCAATTGCCAAACGCTATCGTGTGAGCGTCTCGGACGCACTGCAGGATTTTCAGAATTTCTCGCAGCGGGTCGTTACACTGGTGGAAACGCCTGATCTTGACCCAAGCACCTACCTCGATTTCGAGCGCACTGCCCCGCATTCGCAAAAGTTGATGGCGCCTTTGCGCCTGGACTGCGCCCTGACTTATGAGACCTCCGACCGGCAGTCCGTTGTCAGCGCCCCGGTTGACCGCGTCCACCGCAACCTGACCACCGAGGAATGGGTCGCCGTTCTGGATAAAGCCTGGGACGCCGGCATCCCGCATGTGATTTTCACCGGCGGCGAGCCTACCCTGCGTCCCGATCTGGTTGAACTGATCACCCATGCCGAACAGCTTGGCATGGTCGCCGGAGTGCTCAGCGACGGTCTGCGTTTCTCCGAAACCGGCTACCTGCACTCCGTGCTGCAGGCTGGCCTGGACCACCTGATGCTGGTGCTGGATCCTGCCGAGGAGCAATCCTGGGAGGCGCTGCGCGATACCCTGGCCGAAGATTTATTTGTGACCGTGCACCTGACCGTCACTGAACGCAACGCCTCAGAGATTCCCGCCATTCTGGAACGTCTGGCCGGGTTGAAGGTCGCATCCTTGAGCCTGAGCGAGGCTTCGGGCGCGCTCAAGCCCGTACTGGAATCCGCCCGCGAGCTGGCTGCCCATCATCACATCGAGTTGGTCTGGGACATTCCGGTGCCCTATTCGCAATTGAATCCGGTTACGTTGGAGTTGAATGCAGTTGGCGAACATATCGCTGGCGCTGGCCGCTCCTGGTTGTACGTCGAGCCCGACGGCGATGTACTGCCGCGCCAGGGTTCCAACGCTATCCTTGGCAATCTACTGAACGACCCGTGGGAGCAGATCTGGCAGCGGGCGCGCGAAGTCGCCCCGGTCTAGGCAGATCTGTGGACTGGCACGCCCGCTACACCCAGCAGGCCGGCTGGACCGCTCAGATTCGCCGCTATCTCTACGAAAAAGGCGGTCTCGCCAAGACCGCCTGCGTCCTTGAACCCGGCTGCGGTACCGGCGCCGTGCTGGCGGACTGCCCCGCCGGAGCGCTGCACGGCCTGGACTGGGATGCGCAGCATTTGCAGGTCGCACAGCGCGCCGTCCCGCGCGCCCGTCTGGTGCGCGCCAACGCGGTCACCCTGCCGTATGCCACCGCCAGCTTTGACGCCTGCCTGACGCATTATTTCCTGCTGTGGGTGGATGCCGCCCGCGTGCTGGCGGAAATGCGGCGCGTCACTCGTCCAGGCGGCGTGATTCTGGCGCTGGCAGAACCCGATTACGGCGCGCGCATCGACTGCCCGGCCGAGCTGGCTGAAATTGGCCAGCTTCAGGGATCAGCGCTGGAGCGCCAGGGCGCCGACCCACGTATGGGTCGTAAATTGGCTGCACTGTTCGCCGCCGCCGGGCTGCAGCAGGTCACCATCGGCGTCATGGGCGGGGAATGGAGCGCCCGTCAGTTCGAGGACGGTTGGGATCTGGAATGGGCGGCGCTGGAAGCCGATTTGGCCGGCAGCCTGCCCGCCGAACGCCTTGCAGAGCTGCGCCGGATTGACGCCACCGCCTGGCAGCACGGTGAGCGCATCCTCTTTGTGCCAACCTTCTACGCCATCGGCTGGGTGCCGGAATAGATCGTATTTTTTTCGTTTGGGCGATGCATTCAGAAGTTTTGCGTAGGGTGCGTTCGACCGAACGAACAATTTGCTAATCTGTGGAACAGTATTCTTTTTATATACTAACGGGTCGAACGCACCGTCAAATGCCGGATTGCTTTGCGGCAAATGGGTACGTTCGCCCCGACTGAAAGGTGTGTTTGATCTCATGCGTGATTGCCAATCTGCAATACGATATTCTTCTGGTGTGTTAACGCGTCGAACGCAACCGTTGAAGGTCGTTTTTGGGGGCCAATTCAGCCGCTGCGGCCCACCATGAAAACCCTAAAATTGAGCAGAAAAAAATGGATCCCGAACGAGCAGTTATAATATTGGTTCTGATCATCCTTCCTTGCAGAGGAAATTTTAATGGCGTATAAACAGGCAAAAAACCCAACCACTCCGATCATCCTGATGATTTTGGGCTCCGTAATCATTCTGGGCGTCGTCATCTGGCAGACAATCAAGGTGCTTGGCCCGGAAACCACGGCAGCGCAACCTGGCCCTGTTCCAACTACCGAAATCCCATTCCCGGAAGTAGCGCGAATTTCGCTGCAAGATGCCAAATCCGCCTACGATGACGGTTCGGCGGTTTTTGTGGATGTGCGCGACCCTGAATATTATTCAGCGGGTCATGTTTCCGGAGCGCTCAACATACCCTACAGCCAGGTGAGCCGTCGCATGAACGAGCTGGACAAGAACCAGTGGATTATCACTTACTGTACCTGACCAGCCGAGGAATCGAGCGCCGGTGCGGCACTCATCCTGCAAGAAAATGGTTTCACCAATATCCAGGCGATCTTAGGCGGATTTGCTGCCTGGCGGGACGCGGGTTATCCCGTCGAGCCGTAACCCTCACAGTCTGGCGGTCATTTAGTCTGGTAACACACAGTATTTCCCTATTCGAAAGACGTCTATTCTTGTCCGCTTTTGGTATAATTACTTACGGAATCCATTGAATCGAACTTCAATTCAATATTCACCTTTTTAGGGAAGAGACCATACACTGGCACCGAAGGGGCAAAGCGGTTGGAAGCGCATCCACCGCTGAATCTCTCAGGTAAAAGGACCCTAAACAGAGAAACCTCTGGAAAGCCTGCAAGCACCCAAGGGGCAAGCTCAGTTCAACTGGGCGAATCTCACCGGTCAGAAACAGAGGACACACCGCTCCACGCGCTGTGTCCTCTTTCTGTAAAATTCCCATGTCCATATCCTAAGGAGGAAGAAATATGAAAATCCCGGGCGACCTGAAATATTCTAAGACGGATGAGTGGGTCAAAGTCGATGGCAAGGCGGCCATCATCGGAATCACTGACTATGCGCAGTCTCAGCTTTCCGATATCGTCTATTTCGAGTTCAAAGTGGATGCCGGAGAAAACGTAAAAAAGGGCGGTACCGCCGCGACGGTTGAATCGGTCAAAGCTGCTGCGGATGTTAACTTCCCGGTATCCGGCAAAGTGGTTGAGCTCAATGAGTCGGTGGTTGACCAATTCGAAGGCATCAACTCCAAACCGTATGACACCTGGTTCCTGAAGGTTGAAATGAGCGACCTGGGTGACCTGAATGCGCTCATGGATGCCGCCGAGTACGAGAAATACTGCGCGGAACGCGGACACTAATGTTTATTCCCCATACTGACTCCGAAAGGGAGGAGATGCTGAAGGAAATAGGCGTGGGCTCTATGGCAGAGCTGTTTAACGCCGTTCCCAAGGATTTTCGCTTCCCTAAACTTAACCTCCCGCCAGCTCTCACTGAAATGGAAATTATGGCGGAACTGTCTGAACTCGCGTCGGTCAATGAATCCACGCGCGAATTAATCTGCTTCCTGGGCGCTGGAGCCTATAACCATTACATTCCGGCCGCAGTGGATGCAATAATTCGCCGCGGTGAATTCCTCACCGCGTACACCCCTTACCAGCCCGAAGTATCGCAGGGAACCTTGCAGGCTATTTTTGAATATCAAAGCCTGATTGCCTTGTTGACCGGGATGGAAGTCAGCAACGCCTCGCATTATGACGGTGCAACTGCCGCCGCCGAAGCCGCGGTGCTGGCATACCACCAATTCCGCGGCAAACGCACGCGCATCGTGCTATCGCCAGCCGTCAACCCGCAATACCGGGCGGTGCTGCGCACCTATATGTCCGGTTACGAAAGGCTGGAAATCGTCGGGGATGAAGCCGGTTCGTCGCCTTTTACCTCGGTCGATGATCTCGCCAAATTGGTTGACATGAACACCTCGCTGGCCCTGGTTCAATACCCGGATTTCTTCGGGCGCATTCAGGACCTGACAGCTTTTGCGCAAAAAGTGCATGAAGCTGGCGCTTTGTTGGCGGTTGCCATTAACCCGACTGCTCTGGCCATGCTCAAAACCCCTGGTGATTTTGGCGCCGACATCGTCGTTGGTGAAGGCCAGCCGCTCGGCATCCCGCTTTCCTACGGCGGGCCGTACCTCGGCTTGTTTGCCGCCAAAAAAGAGCTGGTTCGTAAAATGGCTGGACGTCTGGTTGGCGAAACGCAGGACGAAAAAGGCCAACGCGGCTATGTATTGACATTGACCGCCCGCGAGCAGCACATTCGCCGCGAAAAAGCCACCTCCAACATCTGCACCAACCAGGGGCTAATGGCTCTGACTTCCGCGGTTTACCTCAGCCTGCTGGGAAAACACGGCCTCCGCAAAGTGGCTGAGTTGTGCTTCCACAAAGCCCATTATGCCGCCGAAAAAATTGGCAAACTCCCCGGCTTTGAAGTGCAAACCAGCACGCCCTTCTTCCACGAGTTCGTGGTAAAAACTCCGGCTCCGGTCGCTGATATCAATTTGCACCTGTTGGATCATGGCATCCTGGGCGGATATGACCTCGGCAAGGATTACCCGGGATTGGACAATCACATGCTGATCGCCGTTACCGAAATGAATACCCGCGAGGACATCGACATTCTGTGCGAAGTTCTGGAGGAGTTCAACCATGGCTGAACCTACCGTTTATGAACTTTCATCTTCGGGACGAATCGGTGTACGTTTCCCCGAACCGGATGTCCCGCTGGCAACCCTGCCAGCCGGCCTTGAACGCGAGTCCCTACCGCTGCCGGAATTGTCCGAACTGGATGTTGTCCGGCATTTCACCCACCTGTCCCAGTTGAACTACTCCATTGACGGCGGTTTTTATCCCCTCGGGTCCTGTACCATGAAATACAACCCGAAAATCAATGAGGACACTGCCCGCCTGCCCGGATTCGCCTTCACCCATCCTCTGCAACCTGCCGAGACCGTTCAGGGTAACCTGGCTTTGATGTACGAGCTGCAGGAATACCTGAAGGAAATCAGCGGATTCGCAGCCGTCAGTCTGCAGCCGGCAGCCGGCGCGCACGGTGAATTCACCGGCGTGATGATCATCAAAGCCTACCATGAGGCAATGGGACGCACCAACCGCACCAAGATGTTGATTCCCGACTCAGCCCACGGCACCAACCCGGCAACGTCCGCCATGCGCGGATTTGAGGTAGTCGGAGTGCCTTCTGATAGCCGCGGCAACGTCGATCTGGAAGCCCTTAAAGCGCTTTGCGATGACGCGGTTGCCGGTCTGATGCTGACCAACCCCAACACCCTCGGCCTATTCGAGGAGCATGTGGTCGAGGTGCTCGACCTGATTCACGGCTGCGGCGGCCTGGTATACGGCGACGGCGCCAACCTGAATGCGCTGCTCGGTATTGCCCGTCCCGGCGACATCGGCTTTGATGTCATGCACTTCAACCTGCACAAGACCTTCTCCACTCCGCACGGCGGCGGCGGTCCGGGTTCCGGCCCGGTTGGCGTCGCGACGCATCTGGTCGATTTCCTACCAGGGCCTAATGCGGTCATTGTCGAAGAAGGCACCGACGAAGAGGCTCCGCTGTTCGATCTGGCGATGCCAGCCCAGTCCATCGGGCGCGTCAAGTCTTTCCACGGCCACTTCGGCATGTTGGTACGCGCCTTCACTTACATCTCGATGTATGGCGCCGACGGTATGCGCAAAATCGCCGAGCATGCGGTGTTGAATGCCAATTACCTGCTGGCGAAATTGCGCCACGCCTATCATGTGCCGCATGATCGCATTTGCATGCATGAATTCGTGATGGAAGGCGTTTTCGAAGATGCTCCCGGCGTCCATGCCCTGGATATCGCCAAGCGCCTGATGGATTACAAGTTCCATCCGCCCACCAACTACTTCCCGCTGATCGTGCATGAAGCCTTGATGATCGAGCCGACAGAAACAGAAAATAAGCAAACCCTCGATGCATTCGCCGATGCTTTGATCAAAATAGCCGCCGAGGCCCACACCCAGCCTGAACTGCTGCATGGGGCGCCGCATATCACCCCCATCGGCCGGTTGGATGAGGTCAAAGCCGCTAAAGATTTGGTTTTGTGCTGCTGGTACCCCGACCAGAACTAGCTCCATCAACTACAACGGGTATAAAATTAGGCGAAAATGAAATCTCGCCTAATTTTTATTTCCGTATGAAGCGCATAAACTATCCTTAAGGAGAA
Organism: Chloroflexi bacterium GWB2_54_36; assembly: GCA_001796355.1. Taxonomy (GTDB): domain Bacteria; phylum Chloroflexota; class Anaerolineae; order Anaerolineales; family Anaerolineaceae; genus Bellilinea. Next base: position 9,806 of record MGMG01000088.1, read on the forward strand.
CTCACTTGGCGGCTACCTACACCACCCCAAAACTTCCCTTGACCCTGAACACAGCCGACCTGCCGGCTCCAGTTGATGAACCGGTAATCCGGCTCCTGTCCGCGCCGGAGGTGCCTACCTTTACAGGGCCTCATGGCCAAATCGGCGAAGTCAACCTGGTGATCGAAGCTGGAAAATCTGTGGTTTTCGTCTCGCTTGGCAAGGCGGATAAGATCATCCCAGACACCTATCGTCAGGCAGGCGGCAAATTGGCCGACTGGCTGCTCAAACATCCCGTCAGTCAGCTCGGAGTTGTTGCCGATGAGCTTGGCGAGGTTGAACTGGCAGCTTTTTGTGAAGGATTACTGCTGAATACTTTCCGTTTTGAACGCTATAAAGCTCCTGAAAAATCAGTTGGATCGTGCACAATCAATGTGCGCAGCGTCAGCAAAAGACCTGAATTTGACAAAGTGGTCGCGCATACGAACTCTCTGGTAGCGGCCGTTAATCTGCAGCGTGACTGGGCGCACGAGCCGGCCAGCGAAATCAACCCGCAGACGCTGTCTGAACGCGCTCAGGAGCTGGCTGCAACCCTGGGGGTCAAATGCACCGTTTTGGATGAACCGCAACTGATCGAGATGGGCGCAGGCGCTATCACCGCAGTTGGCAAAGGCAGCAAAACCCCCGCGCGGATGATCTTGCTTGAGTATCCTGGAAAAGGCAAAGGGATGGGTCAACAACCCGTGGCACTGGTTGGCAAGGCAATCACCTTCGACACCGGCGGTTATTCGTTAAAAGATGTCACCAACATTCAGACCATGAAATATGACAAATGCGGCGGCCTGAACGTGCTGGCCATTTTCAAGGCCGCGGTTGATCTTGGGCTCGAAACCCCGCTGGTGGGCGTGATTTGCGCGGCCGAGAACATGATCTCCGGTAAAGCCTACCGTCCGGATGACATCCTGACCAGCCTTTCAGGAAAAACGATTGAAATTGTCACAACCGATGCTGAAGGCCGCCTGATTCTGGCAGATGGATTAACCTATGCCCAAAAGAACTTTACCCCGCGCGCGGTCATCGACATGGCAACGCTGACCGGTGGCGTGGTGACTGCACTGGGACGCGTGCGTGCCGGGCTGTTCTCCAACGACGACACCCTGGCCGGACAGTTATTCCAGGCAGGCGAGGCAACCCACGAGCGGCTATGGCGTATGCCGCTGGATGAGGATTACCTCGCACAAATCAAGGGAGATGACGCCGATCTGCGCAATTCCGGTGGGAAAGAGGCCACACCGGTTATTGGCGGGATGTTCCTGAAACAATTTATCGAAGAAGGCACCCGCTGGGCGCACCTGGACATTGCCGGAGTGGCTGACGTGCCCAAGGACCTGCCTTACAGCCAAAAAGGCGCAACCGGCTTCGGCGTTCGTCTGGTTATCAAATATCTGGAGGGGCTGGAATAAACTCTTCGGTCGAGAAAAATCCTGATGCACACAAAAAGGACTGCTTTGCAGTCCTTTTTGTGTTTTCTTTACCCCAATTTCTTATTAACCCAGGGCAATACCTGGTCCATGGCTTCATTGAGCTTTGAGGCATCTTTGCCGCCAGCCTGAGCCAGATTCGGTCGCCCACCGCCGCTGCCGCTGATCACCGCTGCCACTGCTTTCACCAGTTCACCGGCATTCCAACCTTTTTTAACCAGGTCGTCGGTGATGGCAGCGATCACCATTGGACGTTCTTCCAGGGCGCTGCCCAGCACCACCACCCCGGTGGGAAATCGCTGGCGGAAGCGGTCGGTTAACAAGCGCAGCGTATCCGCATCTGCCTGATTAATCACAGCCGATAACACCCGGATGCCATCCACCTCGCGGGCGTTAACCAGAGAGGGTTCAAACTCCGCCGAGGCCAGCGCCTGACGCAGTTTGGAAATTTCCTTATGCAGATTGGTTACTTCGCTGACCAGGCTTTCGGCTTTAAAACTGACCTCGTCCACATTACTGACGAGAACGTTGGCGGTTAATTTCATCAATTTAAACCGGCGTTGCACAAGGCGGTACGCTTCGCGCCCGGTGACGGCTTCGATGCGGCGCACGCCAGCGGCTGCGCTGCCCTCGCTGGTAATCAGGAAAATCCCAATATCTCCGGTGGAATCGACATGCGTGCCGCCGCACAATTCATAAGACAATGTTTCTTCATCGCCGATGGTAATGGTGCGCACCGTCTCACCGTATTTTTCGCCGAAGAGCGCCATAGCGCCTTCTTCCATCGCTTGTGCCAGCGGTTTTTGAACGATCCGCAGTCGAAAATTGTCCAGGACATCGCGGTTTACGCCAGCTTCAATCTGCTCGAGCTGTTCCATGGTCAGCGCTTCCGGGTGGGTGAAGTCAAATCGCAAGCGGTCCGGTGCAACCAGTGAACCTGCTTGACGGGCATGAATTCCCAGCACATGATGCAATTCAGCATGCAACAAGTGCGTGGCAGTGTGGTTGCGCATGATATCCCACCGCCGCTGCGCATCGACCGACGCAATTGCCACATCGCCAACGGCCGGTTTGCCGCGCACCACTTCACCAATGTGAGCGATCATCCCGGCAGCAGGTTTGTGCATTTCATCGACCCGGATTTCCCAGCGCGGTTCATTTGCCGAAACGATGGTTCCCATGTCCGAGACCTGCCCGCCCGATTCGATATAGAAACAGGTAGCCGGCAGGACGACCTCGACCAGGTCCCCGGTGATGGCTTCTTTCACCGGTTCGCCATCGCGAACGAGTGCCAGAATTTTTCCCTCGACCTCCAGCGTCGAATAGGGATCGTATCCCACCCCGCCCGCGCCAAGAGTGCCGCGTGTTTTCAGGTCCTGGGAAATGGCGCGGTACACGTCCACCTGATCGCCGCCCATCGCGCCGAACGCCTTGCCGGCGCCGGAGGCCAGGCGGTGTTCATCCATGGCACGCGTGAACCCGCCCTGGTCAACGTCCAGAAATTGTTCGCGGGCGATATCAGTGGTTATTTCAACCGAAAGCCCATGGGTTGCATATAAATCAAATGCTTTCTCGCCGTCCAGAACATTCTTGCCGGATTTCTTTAGTGTGTCCAGCATTTCTTCCAAGTGTTCGATGCCTTGCTCGACCGTGCGTTGGAAACGGATTTCTTCGCGGGTGAGCGCATCCAGAATGGCGGAACGGTTGCGTTCCAACTCTGGATACGCGCCGCTGTAGTTATCGATGACCACTTCGGCTACTTTGGCCATAAAGGGTTCTTTAAGACCGATTTTGGTAGCAAAACGCGCTGCCCGGCGGATGATCATGCGCACAATATAATTTCTGCTGGTATTGCCAGGCACCACCCCGTCCGCGATCAAGAAGGTGGAAGCGCGCGCGTGATCAGCAATCACGCGGTAGGGCGTTAAATTTTCCTCAAGTTGAGCCGGCGTATGCCCGGTTAATGATTTAATCTTCTCGAGCAGGGGCCAAAACAGGTCGGTGCGGTAATTCGATGATGTTTTTTGCAGGATCGACACGATACGATCCAACCCCATCCCGGTATCCACATGCTTAGATGGAAGCGGCACAAGCTGCGTGGGAGATAAGCGGTTGTACTGGATAAAAACCAGATTCCAGATTTCAAGGTACCGCTTGCAATCCCCGTTGACCTGGCAAACATGGCCTGGTTCGGCTTGTTTGTCACAGGCTGCCGGCCCCATATCCACATGAATCTCGCTGCATGGGCCACTTGGCCCAGTATCAGCCATTTCCCAAAAATTGTCTTTGCGCCCGGAGTAAACCACATGTCCAGGGATCATCCCGGGCTGCGCAATCCAATTTTCAGCCGCTTCATCGTCGGTCGGGATTTCACCTTTCTCATCTTTGAAGCAGGTAGCCCACAACCGGTTTTTATCCAACCCCCAGACCTCAGTAAGCAACTGCCAGGCCCAGGTAATGGCTTCTTTTTTGTAATAATCACCAAACGACCAGTTTCCCAGCATCTCAAAGAAGGTATGGTGAGTATCGTCGCGACCGACCTCGTCGAGGTCATTGTGCTTACCGGCTACCCGCAGGCATTTTTGAGAATTGACAGCCCGAGTGTAAGGGCGGTGGTCAGTCCCCAGGAACACGTCCTTGAACTGCACCATGCCTGCGTTGGTGAACAGCAGCGTCTGATCTCCTCCTGGAACGAGTGACGAGGACGGAACGTAAGTATGTCCTTTTTCTACAAAAAAGTCGATAAATGTCTGCCGGATCATCGCGCCGGTTAATTTCTCATCCATGAAATCTCCTGGTCAGCCGTTAGATAATCACAGATTATAAGCGAGGGAAGAGCAGGAATCAATAAGACCCGTGATGGTGCGTAATATTCACACCTTAACCGGGTATATTGCTGTAATTGTGCTGCGAAGCAATCCACGCCAGTATGACCTCTCTCGCTACCGAAGGCCACCCTGTACGATCAAATCAGATGGCTTCGTTCCTCGCCATGACATGGTTATTGTCATTGCGAGCCTCGAAGCGACGAAGCAATCCACGCCGGTATAACCAACATCTCTCTCTACCGAAGGTCGCCCTACACGATCAAAGCAAATGGCTTCGTTCCTCGCCATGACAACACTTTATTAAGCAGTAGAGCCGCCTTGCGGCGGCCCTCTGCACACACAGAGACAGGAGGGAGGATATTTTCAGGAAAATTATCGCGAGAACGCCATCTTCATCATCTTGCCATCCTTGTTCATCGTGACGCGAGCATAATGGACATGATCGTGTTCGCCCATTTTTACCTGCCGCCTGAAGATGACCACGGTGCGATCGGCAACCTGCTTTTGAGCCTGCTTGCGCCCGAGGTTCAACCCAATACCTCGGTGAACCTTGCAATCAACTTCGCAATGCTGCTGGTTGACGCTAATTTGAGCGCGGTCCAAGCCCGGAAGGTATGGTGAAACCGCCTGTTTGGCAAATTGCAGCCATTTATCGCTGATGGCCTTTTCTTCATCTTCTTCACTGGCGTTATCGCTGATGGTTTTCACCACCGGATAGTTTTGGAAGCGGACGGCTTTCTTGGGGCTGACCTGTACGCCATCGTGATATACCAGTGGATCCCCGTACAGCACAAAGGAAATGAGCGTCTTCTGGTCTTCCCCGTCCAGGAAACCCTGGCGGTTCGTCATTTCCCGCACCATCGAAACTTTTGCCTGCAGCAGCGCATCCCCGACTGAGTAGCCTTCCCGCAGCGCCGACCAGAAATAAAAACCGAGCAGATCGGCTCCGACCAGCGGGGTGGTAACTGAACCATAAGAGATACAAGTTGAACCAACCACCGCAAGCGTGCCAATCGACAGGAAACGCAGCGCCAGCGACGTAAGTTCAGTTTTCTGCATCGTTAATCCGCCGTAACAAGCCTCAGTGAAGACCACCTTGGGTGAATGCCCATTTTTCGGCAGATCGGTCAGGCTGAGCGCCACCGGATATTCCGGACCGCTGCCTCGCTCGAGCGGATCACCCTGCCCATACCACTCGGCAGTATCAGCCAGCCCGTGCAAATTATAAAAACTAAGCGGAGAACCGGTAAGTTTGCCTGAGTTAAAGCTGCCACTGTTGATGGGGGGCGACACCTGCAAGGTGCGGCCTTCACCAATCGGGCGGTAGGTAGCCAGTGAGGAGCGGCGCCAGACTGAAGCTGTGTATCCAAAAGCGCCTACTTTTCCATTGGGCCTGGCAGAAGGTAGGAACCAGCGCCACCAGGTCAACCACTGGGCTACCCGGCGAATGGCCTTCGCTCCTTTGGCAGCCTGGCTTTGATACTTGACTGCCTGGCGCAACTGTTGCAGGAGCAGCCCGGCATCTTCGCCAACCTCACCCATAATGCGACCAACCGGCCATTCGGGCACAAAATAATTCGAATCCAACGAGGCGTAGGGATTATCCGAGAGAACTTCCTCATCCATGTCATCGGTCGGATTCGGCAAGCGGTGGAATGGAACGACCGCAGGACCGCCCACAATGACCAGTGCGCCAATCCGACCGCCCTTTTTGGCGAGAGCTTTATCAAGATCGGTAATTGCTAATTTGAGTTTCCAGGGGTCGACCTGGCCAGTGGTATTGATACCCAGTTTACCGGTGGTCTCAATATCATCCGGGTAAAAAACCATAGAACCCCAACCGGCGCGTTTTCTGACTGCGTCTGAAAGACGGGTCATTTCCTTTTCGATCACAGCCAGGGTCTGTTCGCCGTACTGATTGCGAAGGCCGGTGCGCGACGAAAATACTACGTAGATGGGGAACCGTCCATCGGTTTTGGTAATATCCGGTGTTTTCATCCGTTTGGCCAGGCGATCGAACTCTTTTTCGGTATTTTTCAACCAGGCAGGCGGATTTAATTTAGCCTGGGCTTGAGCAGCCGCAGCGGCTACGGCCTTGGCTCTGGCCGTTTCCTGTTCTGCGTACATCATTTCCTGGCTATACGCGGCTTCAACGGTTTGCAGGAATGCATCCGCCGCATCGGTCGAGGTCTCAGTGGTGAAGGCTGGGGCAACCGCTCTGGCGGATGACGCCAGACGATTCCAACCCATGCTGGTGGCTACGCTGGCTGGAATGGCAATATCCATTCCAATTTCCATGCGATCCGGCCACAGCGGCTTGTATGGATGGTGTTCGCCCCACCAACGCCCGGTTACTTGACCGGCAGCATCCGCTGCCACGGACTGGTGCAGCAGTGTCACTGCGCTGGCCTCGTCTCCTACTTCCATCTTGGCTTCGGCCAGCGCTAATTTAAAGATCACGGTTTCAGGCCACTGACTGTGATAGAGTTCGCCGAATTTCAGCAGGTTGGCCTGGTCGCGATGCGCCCGAATAACTTCCAGATGGGTCACCGCGGCTAGCAGTTGGTCCTGGGTTAATGCCAGTACCTGATAAAGCATGGTTTCAGCGGCGTCCAAATTTCCATCTGCCAGGGCTCGGCGGGCATTCCGTAAAATCGTGCTCCAGCCAGGCATGGCGACCGCGGGATCGACTCGCTGGCCGAGGATAAAGATATCCACCAAAACCCGGGTGTAATCCGTCTGACTGGCTACTCCATACGCTTTTGCCAGTGCCTTTTGAGCCGTAATGTCTTCCGGATCCATGCGGCAGACTTTTTCCAAAATTTGGATCGCTTGCCCGGTTTTGCTTTCCTGGCTAAAAATACGCGCCAGGAAGCGGTTGACTTCCAGGTCGCCAGGGTAAATGGACAGCCAGGTTAAGGTCATCTGACGGGCAAAGCGATATTCTTTGGCTTCGAGTGCCGCATTCAGCACCATGACCAGCGTCGAACGGGTGAGAGAGCGTGTAATCTGGGGATTGTTGAGGTTGGTTGGGTTGTTTACAGGCATGAGTTTGCCTCCTGACAGTTGTGTACCAGGTTCAATGCAACAATCGCGCCAAGCTGCCGGCGAATATTGACATCCGTTGGAGCGAGGTCGGCAGCGCGCCTGAGCATGGTCTCCGCTGCCAGATAATCTTTACCGTCGCGCAGGATCAAGCCAGCCTGATAAAACGAGCGGTAATCCTCGGGAGCGGTGCGCATGGCTTGTTGATAAGCTGCCAACGCCTGTGAGAAGTCACGCTGGTTGGTAAAGACCCTGCCCAGGTCGAGGTAGGCATCGGATTGGTTAGGCGCCAGCCGGGCTGATTCAGTCAGATGATGCACAGATTTATCCAACTGGCCCGAGTCGGCAAACAGCCGGCCAAGTAATAAATGAATTTCAGCGCTTTGCGGATCAAGACGTAAGGCTAACAACGCAGCTTTTTCAGCTTCAGCAGCCCTGCCGCTTTCAGCCAGCGCTGCGGCATAGGTGCTGATCACCTGATCATTATCCGGGTAGCGTTCGGCCAGCGGCTGCAGCACTTGGACTGCCGCCTCAGCGCCCTGCAACCGGTAGATAAACCGGGCGCGTTCGCTTTCCAGCGCCAGCATTCCAGGCATTTCTTCAACCGCTTTGTCGAGCGTTGCAAGCGCTTCCTTGTCCTTGCCGCGGGCTGCTAGGACCTTACTGACCAGCAAGCGAGGCTCCGAGACCATAGGCGCCATTTTCTCAGCTTCGCGCGCAAAATCCATGGCCTTACGATCATCTCCGGCAGCCAGCAGGATCTCGCCGCTGAGAACCAATCCTTTATAGGATTCTTCCCCGCTGTGCTGAGCTGCCTGGGCAGCCGCTTTGAGCGCATCGGCGTACTGCTTATTGGCAAATAAAGCACGGCCATAATTCAACCAGGCCAAGGCGTGTGTCGGGGCGATTTGGACGGCTTTGGCAAGCACTCCTACCGCTTTTGGAGCATCTTTCAGGGTCTGGTAAACCGCGCCCAGTTCGAGCGCAATATCCAGGTTGGCTGGCATCAATTCCAGAGTCTTTTCCAGGTGTTTCCTGGCGGCTTCCGGTTCATGGATTTGCTGCGCCAGGGTGGCTGCCCAATGCTGCCAGCCAGCTTCATTTGGCCAGTAGATCAGGGCGGTTTCGACTGCTTCCAGGGCTCGGCCGATATCACCTGATTTTTCAGAAGACTTCGCCAGGGCGATATGGCATACCGGATTTTTCGGTTCGAGGGCGACAGCCCGCAAAGCAGCTTGCTGGTTGTAATCCAGCCGATTCTCAAGATCGACAGTTGCCAATTGGACGCAAACCTGCGCATGATCGTTGAATTGATCGCCAACTTGGCAAGCCCCCTCACCATTTCCAGTGCGATTGAGCGCCAATACCAGCGCCGCGGCGTCATCGCCTGTCATGGAAAGGGCGGCAAATCCGCGAACACTGGCTGGTGATGGTTGGAATACCGCCTCCCCGCGCACTTTCCACCGCTCGATTTCCGTGGCGTTATTCATTTTGCTCAGTTCGGTTATCAATTGTGAGAAGCGTGTGTAGGTTTTCTGGCTGATGACTGTTTCATCAGGCAGGTGGGCTTCGCATCCCAGTGCAGAACCGGTCAGTTTCCACTCAGCCGCCCGGACCATCGCGCGTGATTGACGCAGCAGCGCCAGGGGTTGGGCCGGCTGCCGGCGAAGGACGGCATCCAGCAATTGGCTGACATCCGCCCAGCGATAGAGTTCAGCGGCAGCTTCAGCCAAACCCAGCAGGGTACTTTCAGGTGTCTGTGGTTGGAGTTGATCACGGTCAGAGCGGATCGATTTACTTTTCAACCCCGGGCTGACGCGCCGCCACAGGTCCGCGTACAGCTCCTCCGCCTCGGCGAAATCGCCAGTGCGGGCCATTACCCGCACTCGGGCAGCCAATAATCGGGTTTCATCAGGGTTAAATTTCAGACCCTTATTGATTTTGCGGTATGCCAAATGTACATCACCCTGCTCGAGGGCGTGTTCAGCTTGCAGGCTGAACAACCCGCTCAACCAGGGATTAGTTTCGGTAAACTCATTTGTATTGGCTTCGATGGTTGCCAATGCGAGGGCGCGATCGTTCTGTAAAAGTTTGGCAGCCAGTTCAGCCCCTACAAAGCGGTATTCAGCATTCCCGGGATCAAGTTCGATGGTCTTCTCAGCATGCACAAAGGCCTCGCCGAGGTTGTCAACCTTTTGCAGCAGGTGAGTGAAGCGCTGGTGAATATCGACCGGGGTTGCAGCGATGGCAAATGTAGACAGGCCAGTACTTGTTTTCGCAGCTGTCGGGCTGCCGGCCATATTGGCCGCCTCGCTGAGTTGCAGTGCTTGTTGGAGTGAGGTGATCGCTGCCTGGCTCCGATTTAACTGATCCAGTAAATCGGATTGGAAGGTGTGATAGGCAGCCTCATTGGGGTTGGCACGGATGGCGCGTTGCGTCAAATCCAACGCCTGGTCATACTTATGGATGTCCTTATTCAGGACTGCCAGTTCGAATAGAAGGGTCGCATCCGGCTCGCCATTTACTGTGGCAGCCTTCTCCAGAGTCGAAAGTGCGCTGGCGTTATCGTTCATTTGCAGGAAGGTGTTTGCCGCTTTGCGCAACTGAGCTACCGTCACGGATGGCTCTTCAACCACTTTGGAGAGTTCCTCCCGACTGCCCTCCAGGTTGCCGTTGGCTAACAACACTTCGGCAAGCGACAGGCGCAAATCAACCGTTTCTGGTTGTACCTCGACTGCGGCCTTTAGCGCCTGGATGGCTTTATCGAGCTGCTGGATACGCAGCATCAAGTTGGCGTACCAGGTCAAATTGTTGATATCATCGGGCGCCAACGCCAGTGTCTGTTCCGCGGCAGCCGCGGCGGCTTCAGCCAGGTTGCCTTCCGCGAATGCGTCAGCCAGCAGCCGGTTCAACCCGAGCGATTCGGGTTTGGCGGTTACCGCATTTTGCAGCGAAGCCAATGCCGTCTCGACCTGGCCCAGGTTTAATGCGGATCGACCCAGACCTGCTTGCATGCGCCAGTACCATTCTTCCTGAACAGCCTCGCGGAGTTCGATCAACTGGCTATACGCACCGAATGCGGGTTCGTTCTCACCGCGCAGCAGCGAAACCTCTGCTGCCAAAAGGCGTGCTTCGAAATATTGCGGCTGCAAAGCAACCGCTTGTTGCAAGGCATTAAAGGCTTGCGCCATTTTATTGAGGTCAACAACCAGTTGCTCATCAGCCAGGTAAGCTTCGGGGTCGCCCATCAGCGACTCAGCGTACAGAACATACCATTCAGCTTTGGGATTCTCCGATTGCAGCGCAATTTCAAGAATCGACAACCCTTCCTCGATTATGCCTTCTTTGAGCAGTAATTTCGCATGCAGGTAAGCCAATTCAGCGTGCACGCGCCATCTGCCGCGCGCCTTCACGACCACATCCAGGGCTTCCTGCTTGTAACCTAGCGTAATCAGGGCTTCCGCCAGCGCCAGTGCAATTTGAACCGATTCCGGCGCCAGCCGGGCGGACTGTCGCAGGAACGGGAGCGCGTCGGACATTTGGTTGATGTCGAGATAGGCCTGCCCAAGGGCGTAATGCAGGTCAGCGGAATCAGGCGCGGTCAGCACCGCCTCTCGCAATGTTTCCAGCATTTGTTGGGTGTCGCCTTTACGGCGGTAGGCCTCTGCCAGCTCGAACCAGGGCATATATTCTTCCGGGATTAGCATGGTCGCTTTCGACAAGTGAGCAATCGCGGTTTCCAGGTCGCCCTGCGCCAGGGCTGCTTTTCCCATCAGGGTAAAGGCCATGCCGTGGTCGGGGTTATCCGCCAGAATGCTCTCACAAGTTGAATTGGCTTCAGCAAATTCCTGAGCGCCAATCGCAGTCGCAGCCAACGTCAGCTTGTCGTCCACTGCTGGGGTTTGAGTCATCTGCACGACTTTGCGCCGCTCTTCCAGGGCGGCTTCCCAATCTTCCCGATCTTCCCAAACCTCTGCCAGTTTTCGCAGGTGTTCCGGCTGATCCGGTTGTAAAAGAATGGCTCGCAACCGGTAATTGACCGATTTTTCATCGTTGCCTAATCCATGGCTTGCTTCTGAGAGCCAGCCAAGTAGCCTGACATCTTCTGGGCGTACCGCAAGGAAACGCTCCGCGGCTTCGATGGCCTCGGCGTGCAAACCTTGACTGGTCAAGGTTGCCAGCAAAGCGCTGGGATCCCAATCCAATACATATTGGCCTTTCAAAACAAACGGATTCTGGTCGACCTCATCCAGCCATGTGTTGACAGCCTTCCGGGCATCATTTTGCCCCTCGCGGTCATCCCCGGCAGCAGATTTTGATGCACCTTTGCCAATGCGGGCAGCGATGGTTCCTTGATTATTGGGTAAGCCAGCCAGGCGGGTGCTGATAATGCCATCGCCTCCTACAAACAGGGCTTCATTCATCAATTGAGTAGATACCGGCATCTGCGCCATCAAGTCAGCGCATTCCTGATATACCGCGTCGTTCATTTTCCCTTCGCGGTCGATGACCGTTGCCATTTGCAGGGTAGATCCGACCAGCCAGTGCTGCAACAGCCTGCGGGTCTTATCCAGGTAAATCCCTGCCTGCAACGGCCGGCCGGCGATCTGGTACAAGGTGGCTGCCAGTTGATTGTCCAGCACCTTGCGCGAGGCTGTAACCCATTCGGCATGATCTGGTTGAAAAGGTTCTTCCAGAGCTGCGAAAAAGTCTCGACCAGTAACCAGCAATTGATCGGCAATTCCGGAAGCCAGCGCAAAGCGGCCTTTCCCGGTTAAATAGCGTAACCATTCCACCTGGTATTCGACGACCAGTTGGCTCATCAGATCATGGATCATCTGGACCTGAGTCTGGAGATCCAGTGGGTTGCTCAAAATAATGTGCGAGATCCAATCAATGGCCGGGTGCATGGAATCTTGCGGCAACAACGATTCCAGGAAGTCCCATTTGTCCGAGATCATACCGTACAGGCAGGCCAGCGGGGTTTGCCATAATTCGACCAGGCTGCTGGTAGATTTATTTTGAACCGAAAGCAACTCGTTTAAAAAACCACGCCAGGACTGCGTTTTTCGGCGGCGTTCGCGCAGCGCCAATGCCAGCAAACCGGCTTGAGCCAGATTGGCAGGCGGCTGACTGTTGTGCAGTGTATTTTCCAATACCTCTAACGCTTGTTTGCGCAGCGAAACTTCGATCCCGGGAATATGCTCCGCGGTCAAATCCGCAAAACTGACCCGGTTGCCTAGCGGCCGTAAAGCAAGGCTGGCTGGACTCCAGGAAGTCGGGATGACGCTTTCATCCGACAAGACGGAATGCAAAAATTCCGGCTGTTGGAGTGAATTCCACACCAACGCATCTTCTGATAAAGCAGCCAGCACATACGGTGCGTCTGCTGGAGACAAGACCCGCCTGAGTTCAACCAAAATTTCCGCAGGTTGCATCATCGCTCCTGTTCTCTAAAGGGAGGAAACAAACGCCAAAAAAAGCTGGCTATCGGAGCTGCAGGGCTAAACCGTACGAAGCAGCCAGCAGCAGCAATCCAATGATGATCAGAAAGACGCCTATGCCGGCGGCTGATTTAATCAAGCCGTTCAACGATTCAACCAGCGTTGACGCATTGCCAACCAGTCCGGCAACCTCTTCCGCGATCCCTTTTTGTGCCAGGGTTGCTGTTTGCTCAGCGATTTTGCGCACATCGCCGCCCAACACCCGCGAGATCAGGACGATTACCCCGATAATGATCAAAAGGACGCCGATGATCAGCGCAACCCCGGCCAAAATCAAAAAAAACTCGGTTGAAGTCAAACTTAAAATGTTCATTCCCATCCTCCTATACTCTGTCAGATGGGAATGATGCAAGTAACGTGCCAAATTAATTATGCTGGCTGATTTTTGTGGGCGATATCAGATGGTAAATCGGGCAGGTCGATGGTTTGACCGTCGCTGAACAGGATAGCATGTTCAATCGCGTGGCTTAACTCACGGATATTTCCCGGCCAGTTGTAGCTCATCAGGGCTTCCATGGCGCGCGGGCTGATATTCTCTACATTCTGCCCCATTTTGACATTGCGCCGGCGCAGGAAGAAACCGACCAGTTCCGGAATATCATCCTTCCGTTCGCGCAACGGAGGCAGATGCATATCCACCACCTTCAAACGATAATAGAGATCGGAACGGAACTCCTCGGCAGCGATCATGTCTTTCAGGTTGCGGTTACTGGCTGCCAGCAGTTGGACGTCGACTTTGATCAGGGTGGTGCCGCCAACCCGGCGGAAGGCGCTTTCCTCTATCGCGCGCAGCAGTTTTGCCTGCATGTCCAGCGGCATGGACGAAATTTCATCCAAAAAGAGCACGCCGCCATCCGCCACTTCCATTAAACCGTGTTTGCGCTTCTCGGCGCTGGTAAACGCCCCGGCTTCATAGCCAAATAATTCCGATTCAAGCACCGTGCTTTGAATGGCAGCGCAATTGATGGCGATGTAGGGTTTGTTTGCGCGGGGTCCGCTGGCATGGATGTACTGCGCAAGCACATCTTTTCCGACTCCGGTCTCGCCTGTGATCAGCACCGAAACCTGCATCTGACCGGCGCGCTGGGCAAATTCCAGCATCCGCTTGAACTCCGGGTTCTGCCCCTGGACAAAGTCGAGGTTGTTTTTCTGCACCTCGCGAAAATGGGCCAGTTCGCGCCGCATCCGGACGGTTTCGAAGGCGCGCTGGATGGAGGTTTCAAGTTGGTCCAACTTGAACGGCTTGGAAAGGAAGTCATGCGCCCCATTTTTCATGGCATCGACCGCCATCTCGATATCACCGTGGGCAGTGATTATGATAATCGGCGGGCGCGTTGGCATATTGGCTGTTTCATAAAGCAGGCTGGGGCCGTAACCATCTGGCAAAGAAACATCGAGTACGACCACGTCGCCGTCACCCCGTTGCAGAAACTTGCGCGCCTCCGCCAGGGTGGCAGCGCCCAGCACTTCGTAATTGAGCGGAGTCAAATATTCGGATATATTCGCGCGGGCATTGTCTTCGTCATCGACGATCAAAACGGTGATAGACATCAGGCTTGGTCCTCAATGGTAGGTAAGGTTACGGTGAAAACAGTGCCGCCGGGGAAGGTGTTGACCGTTATGACCCCACGGTGAGCGGTAATAATTCGTTTGGTAATCGCCAATCCCAGACCTGTACCGGTCGATTTGGTGGTGACAAACGGCTCAAATATTCTCCCCCGAATTTCATCGGGAATGCCGGGCCCATTGTCAGAAACTGCAATTTCCACTTGCTTTCGATTGGCGCCATCCGTGGTCACATCCAGTTTCACGGATAGTATACCGCCATTTTGGCTCATCGCGTCGGTTGCGTTGCTGACCAGGTTGGTAAATACCTGCTCCAGAGCGCGCCAATCGCCCATCACCTTCGGCAGCCCTTCGGGTACCTGGTATACCGGATTCACATTCACCCGCGACATGCGCGGACGCCAGCGCTCGATTACCCGCATAATCAGGCTGCCCATTTCAACTGGTTCCTGAAAGGGCTCGTAGGGTTTGGCATAGCTTTTAAGCACTTCCATCTGGTGATGCAAGCGCTGGCAATCATTCTCCATGCGGTTGATCAGGTCAATGGAAGGGTGATCCGGCCCAAGTTTTCGCGCCAGTACCTGGGCTCCGGTGGAGATACTATTGATCGGATTGAGCACCTCGTGCGCAAAAACGCCCATGAATTCACCCAGGAGCGCCCGCTGCTCCAACTGACGAGTTTGAGTGCGGATTTGTTCGTGTTCGCTGATGTCGCGGAAAATCACCACCACACCGGCAACGTGGCCATCGGATTCGTAAGAGAGAACTTTTACATCTGCCGGGAAGGTCTGCCCATCGCGGTGATGTATGGTAATGCTCTCCAGATTTGGGGTGGAAATTCCTTCTGCCGCGCTGGCCAGGACTGCCGCGATCCGGTCCGGGCTGATGAGGATATTTTCTACAGGCTGTCCGGTGACCTCATGGTCGGTGTACCCCAGGATCAATTCCGCGGCTGGGTTAATCGCGGCAATGGTTAGATTGGGGTTCAGTACCAGAATGCCATCCTGGACATATTCATACATGACCTCGCGCGCAGTCGTCTTGCGGGCGCTCTCGTGGATTTCTTTGGATAAATTTTCGCTGCGGATGGAATTCTCGTAAGCCATATTGATATACGACCCAAGCAATTCCATCACCGCGACCAACAGCGGAGGGGGTTGAGAATCGATTCCGCCAACCGCCAGCAAACCGATGGAAGCTTTTGGATCGCCCAGGGCTACGGATGCCACATAAAACAATCCACTAATCCGTGCAGAGCGGTGCAGTTCGGTGACCACTCGTTTACCAGGCACCCAGACGTTGGAGCCTGCCAGACGCACCAGGTCACTGGCTGGCAGCGTCTCAGGGAAAAAGGAAATCCGCTCCTCGCTTTTTACTTTTCGCATCTCGGGGGCGTCATTTTGTGCCTGGTAAATGCAGACCAGATTGATATCGAACAACTCGCCCGGAATGGTGATCATCTGGCTCAAAGCTTGGTCCAGGTCCTGGTCACGGACAATCTCAGGCAGGGTTTTCAATATATGAATGATCTTTTCCTGCCACTCCCGGGTGTTGGTCTGATGTTCCACCAAAGGGGTTATGCGGAGCACATACCATTGACTGGCCATCTCCACCTGGGTGAAACGCACGACGACCGGCAGCGTTGGCCGGTTGCGTAATTTAAGCGCCAGTTGGATGGCTTCCCCGGTATCCAGCGCCGTAGGATCAAAATCGTCAAAAAGTACCACGTCTGGAGTGTTGGTTACTTCGGCAGCCGAGTAAGCGGTCAACACCAGGAAGGGACTGTTTGCGTGTAAAAATCGCCCCTGAGCCGCGTCGTACAGCAGCGCAGGTTCCGCCACCAAATCCAATAGTATCCGAGCCAGGCGCCCCGGGTCAATTTTTTGTGCTGGTTTGCCCCATAAGGCCTGGAACGGAGAAGGAGTTTTTTCTTTCATGGAATAGGTTTAGCCGGGAAGTGAAACTCGGCGGAGGTGCGCCGGTAAAATTCCTTCCATGGCCCGGTATTTGGCAACTGTGCGGCGAGCAACATCATATCCTTGCTTGGATAACATTACCACCAATTGAGAATCGCTTAAGGGGTTGCGTTCGACCTCAATCAGTTCGCGCAGCGCAGTCCGCACATTCAAACTCCGGTCAAAGAAGGATGCCAAAGGAATGATGCGCTTATTGGGTAATTGTACTGTTTTATTCGAAACTGCGCGTGAAATTGTGCTCTCGTGTACATCCAATTCTACGGATATCTGCGCCCGGGTGAGCGGTTTGATATATCGATCGCCATGCATCACATAGTCGCGCTGAAAAACGACCACGTTGTGCATCAAGCGCTGCATAGTGTGATTGCGTTGCTGGAGGCATTTGACGAATAACGCCGCCCGATCCAGTTCGGATTTCATGCCTTCTTTGGCTTCTTCACTCGCCTGGCGGGTTGCCTGGCGGAAAAGCTGGTTGATGCGCAGCGTTCCGCGAATCGGCATAATAATCTCGACCACCAGTGGGTTATCGGGGATGTCATTCAAGTAACTGATGATGATGTCCGGATAATAGTAGGTTTGTCCGCCACCGGAAGAAGGCTGCCGGACGTCACCCCAGTGCGCCCGCCCTGGGAACGGGTTCAGGTTTTCAGTGATGAACTTGACCGCTTCTTGAATTTGCGCTAAGGTGGTTTTCAACATCCGCGCCAGTTCGGGATACTGATGGCGGCTGAGCAGGTCCATGCCTTCCCGGACAATGGCGCCCGACAAGGCCGGTACATAGCGTGTTTCACTAAGCACATCAAGCTGCACCAGAAGTGCTTCCTGCGGCGTGTAAGAACCAACGCCCAACGGGTCAGCCCGCTGGATGACTTTTTTAATTTGTTCGACCTGAGACGGGAGGACGTGGAAATAGCGCGCCACATCGTTCAGCGGGACTGTCAAGAAGCCGTCTTCGTCCAGGTGCGTTAACAGGTAAGCCGCAATTTTTCGGTCATCCGCTTCCAGATCCGACACGATTTGCCGCAGGACATAGGTCGGCAGATCTTCGACGGCTGGGGAAAGCGGTTCGTCGGGAATATTTTCTGCACTGCCGGAGCTGGAGGGATAAAAATCCTCGCGTGGAGAGACAAACACAACCGGTTCGTCCCCTGCCTGTGTACTTGGCCGGCTGCATACCGGGCACATTCCCCCGTTTGGCATGACCCGGTGGCATGTCGGACAGCGATGCTCTTCCACCAACTCCAATGCCGGATTGGTAAGTTCTTTCTGAATTTGTTCATAAAGCTCGTCCACCGTCTGGTTGAGCAGGGTCATCGTCTGCGCCAGGTGAGCAGTGGTTACCGGTCGGATTTGGGGGTGCTGGAGTTGAAACATGGCATTTCCCTATTTTCAGGTTGCAGTATACAAGATTACCGAATAAGATGCAAGTTATGTGCCAGGTCAATCTGACCGTCTTCGTGGTAGAATTTTGACCAAAAAGGTAACCCATGAAGCGTTCTCTACGTGCCATCCTCGCAATCGCAGCCGTAGGCATTCTGGTTGTCAGCATAATCTGGTGGGCGACGGACAAGGCAGCCACCCCTGCTGGTTTTGACGGTGACCGCGCTTACCTGGATGTAAAAGCCCAGGTCGAGTTGGGTGCGCGCACTCCGGGCAGCCCGGCCCATCAGGCCGCCATCGAGTACTTTTCCGCTGAGTTGGAAAAGGCTGGCTGGGATGTTGCGCTGCAGGAAACGAATTACGGCGGGCATCCGGTCAAAAACGTGATTGCCAAACGCGGCAGCGGCCGCTGGCTGATCCTGGGAGCCCATTTTGATTCCCGCCTCGCTGCCGATCAGGATCTTAACCCCGCCAACCATGCAACCCCCGTACCGGCCGCCAATGACGGCGCTTCCGGGGCTGCGGTACTGCTCGAACTGGCGCGCAGTCTACCCGCAAACCTTAATCAGGAAATATGGCTGACATTTTTCGATGTAGAGGATCAAGGTGACCTACCCGGCTGGGATTGGATCCTAGGTTCTTCTGCGTTGGCAGAAAGCCTGCCAGAGACAAAATTACCCGAAGCGGTTATCATTGTAGATATGATCGGCGATGCCGATTTGAATATTTATATGGAGCGAAATTCCGATGGTGATTTAACCCGTGAAATTTGGAATACGGCTGCAGAATTAGGCTATGCGAATTTTTTCGTTCCTGAATATAAATTCGCAATGCTCGATGACCACACCCCTTTTCTGCGGCGCGGCATTCGTGCGGTGGATTTGATCGATTTTGACTACCCGTACTGGCACACAACCCAGGACACGCTCGATAAAGTCTCCGCTGAAAGCCTGAATATTGTCGGCGACACCCTCTATCAGTGGATTACAACCCGCTGACCGCAGGGAAACTCACCTGACAATCCCCTGAATTGACGGGGAAACCGTTTCACAATTTACATAAAGTTTTACATGGGAATTCGAACGCCATGGCTAAGAAATCAACTGAATCAACGACTCCGCCGCGCGAACGCGCCTTTCTGGTGGGCGTGGAGCTGCGCGGAGAGCCTGCTCTCATGACGCTGGATGACTCACTGGCAGAACTGGCGCTGCTTGCGGAAACTGCTGAACTGGATATCGTCGGCGAAACCTCTCAGAAGCTTGATAAACCCAACCCGGAGACCTATATTGGCTCGGGAAAGGTGGAAGAGCTAAAAATCCTGGTCGAAGAAACCCTGGCAGACCTGGTTATCTTTGATTCCGAACTTTCACCGCGCCACCAGCGGGAATTGGAAGAAAAATTCGGCGACCAGGTGCGCATTCTTGACCGTACCGCGCTGATTCTCGACATTTTTGCCCGGCATGCAGATACCCGCGAAGGGATCCTGCAGGTCGAGTTGGCGTACTACGAGTACCGGTTGCCGCGTCTGACGCGCGCCTGGACGCACCTGGCGCGCCAGGCAGGCGGTGGCGGGGGTCGCACCGGTTCCACTGGTGGGGTCGGCTTACGCGGCCCCGGTGAGACTCAGTTGGAGGTGGATCGTCGGGAGATTCATAAACGGATCACCCACCTGAAGGGAGAACTGGAAAAAGTCCGCGCTCACCGGCACCGCTACCGCGAGCAGCGGCGGCGCTCCAATGTACCGACCGTCGCCCTGGTGGGCTATACCAATGCCGGAAAATCCACGCTGCTCAACAAACTGGCGCGCTCGGATGTCTATGTGGCCAACCAACTGTTTGCTACCCTCGATCCGACCACCCGCCGGGTAGAATTGCCAGCCGGACACACCGCGCTGTTCACCGACACTGTAGGCTTCATCCAAAAGCTGCCTACTATGCTGGTGGCTGCCTTCCGCGCCACGCTGGAGGAAATCAACGAAGCGGACTTGCTGCTGCACGTGCTGGATGTCACCCATCCGAACGCGCTGGAGCAATGGCAGTCGGTGCAGGAGACGCTCGTCGATATCGGTGCGCAGGATATCCCGATGGTGACTGCGCTCAACAAGATCGACCGGCTGGCGAGCCCTGAAACCATCAGCGCATCGCTATCTCAACGCACGCCCACCATCCCCATCTCAGCACTAACAGGCCAGGGCGCCGAGGATTTGTTGCGGATGATCGAGGGGCAGCTTTTCGAAAACTACACCCAGGTCACCGTGCATATCCCCTACCGGGATGGTCAGTTGATTTCCTTGTTTCATGAGCAGGGCAAAGTAGAATCGACGAAACCGGTGGAGGCCTACATCACCATCAAAGGGATGCTGCCAACCCGCATGCTCTTTCACTACAAGGATTTTATGAAACCGCCCATTGAACCGAACCAAGACACGTTTTAATACCTGTAATACGCAGCCGACGTAATCCGTTAGCCGGCTAGCAACATGAAAACCCCCGAAATTATTCGGGGGTTTTCATGTTTTTTGATGAATATCAAAAAATTACGACTTCTTTTCTTCAGTGCCCATTGCCACAATTTCACGGCCCTGGTAGTAGCCGCATTTGGGGCAAACGGTATGGGAAAGCCGCATTTCGCCGCAATTGCTGCATTGCACCAGGTTAGTGGCGGTCAGAGCGTCTTGTGAGCGCCGGCGATCGCGGCGGCCCTTCGAATGTTTCCGTTTTGGATGTGGAACCATATTTCAAACTCCTGTCACTTTCATTTCATTCTTTAGAAAAGCCGTCAAATTATAAGAGGGTGCCCCTTTTATGTCAAGCCAATCACCGGAATTGGAATAACTTTTTTACCTGATCAGCAAGTCACAGTTTTTAAGATATCCTCCAGGCAATCTACAAGCTGTTGAATATTTTCCTTCTCCATTGTCAAAGCGGGATCGAAGCGCAGGATGTTCCCCGCAGGATAATAACCTACCAGGAATCTATTCTTATATAATTCCTGGAACGCAGTTACCGCCGAAAAATTTTCATGCGGCTGGAACTCCACTGCGAGTAACATTCCCCTCCCACGCGCTTCTTTTACAATGGGATACTGGGAGGTCATTTTTATTAAACTTTCTAAAAAGAATTGACTAACCTCCGCTCCTCTCTCGATCAGACTTTCTTCCCGCATAATTGTGATTACTTCTTTTGCAACCGCACAACCCAGGGGATCGTTTTGGTGTGACTGAGCGTAATGCAAATTACTCTTCTCGATTCTTTCTGCAACCTCACTTTTGATCGCAATGGCGCTTACCGGGTAACCATTGCCCAGGCCTTTTCCGA
The DNA here is from genome assembly GCA_001796355.1 of Chloroflexi bacterium GWB2_54_36. Classification (GTDB taxonomy): domain Bacteria; phylum Chloroflexota; class Anaerolineae; order Anaerolineales; family Anaerolineaceae; genus Bellilinea. Next base: position 30,882 of record MGMG01000088.1, read on the forward strand.
TAGAAACAATATCAGGTTGGATATCGTAATATTGAAAGCCAAACCACTTGCCAGTTCTACCCATACCAGTGGTGACTTCATTGACTGCCACCAACCCCCCGGATTGCCTGATTCGATTGACAATATTTTGCACCAGCGACTTCGGCGGAAATTTTACAAACGCAGAACCACTTCCACCCGGTTCAAACACGAAACCTCCAATCTGGTCGAATGGAATTTCATCGAGTTTGCGCGTGGACGCTGGATTTTCCTGTGTGCTCCAATCAAACTGGTACCATTCTTCAGGGTTTTTGTTTCCGGCCGAACCGTATGCAGCTAGATAAGAATTCGATAGTGTGAGAAGCAATTTTCTTCCCGTGACTCGTCTGATCATCTGCGCGCCAAATTCAACCGCTTCCGACCCTGAACTCAGGAAAACACATTTCCCTTCCAATCCGACAATATCAAGCACTTCTACGGCAGCTTCGTCAACTTTTCGATTCGGATAGCGCGTCCCAAGATGCATGATGTCGCGGACCTGATTTTCAATCACCTGAGTAATACGGGGATGATTGTGCCCAAGCGCTGTGCACCAGATACCGGATTCGAAGTCGATATACCTCTTCCCTAGATCATCATAGAGATAGCAGTTTTCGCCGCGCACAAAGTTATTCCGAATGATTTCATGACATTTCAAAATGTGATCCATATTGCACCTTTTTTATTCAAATCTTTAGCCAGAAGATAAGAGAGTCCATCAAAATCGCTGTGTCATTTTTTAACACTCTGTCCTGATCGATAAATTGTGCCTCCCTGAAATGATAGTCTTGTGCTGCCCGAAGAAGAGAAGTTTGTCAGATTATGCGAACGCTGCTGATGCTGACCTGGGGCAAGGAAAAAAGCGAGGTTAAACGAATAACACCCGCTTCTTGACGCCTGGAAAACAGACGCATCGAATGATAGCGACATTTTAGGCTAGTGTCAAACGAATTTTCCATTTTTGGCGGAAAGAATCACCAACCTTGATCGCGCCGGTCTCCGCCCGCAGGGCGCTTTGTGAGCGACCGCGCGCGCAGGCTGACCGAAGGTCCCACCTTTGCGGATCGCGCTTCTCCTCCTAGGGAACGACCCCTGTGTCGTTCCGTAACTTATCATTTGCATAACTGTATTTACCATCAACTTATTGATAAATGTGTGATGACCTGTCGAATTCTTTCCTTTACTTTCTTGTATTCAATCAAATACCAGTCCTCCAGCACCGGAATATACTTTGGATCTCCCCGTTTTTCAATCTTATCCAGCAAGTGCCAGATCAGGTCCCGATTTCTGTCTTTCAAAAAACTCATATCGTATGGCCGTTGGCCATTTTCCAGGAGTTGGTCAAAACCTTCGAGCAACTCATCAGAAATCGTTTCTTTTTCGATTTCCCAACCGGCACCTGTATAGGTCAATAAGGGCAAGCGATAATCATACTCAATTCGCAAATAGCCGTTAATAATTACCCAATCGATTCTTGCCAGGACGTCTTCATCAGATAAGTCGCGATAGTAACCGTATACGGGGCAATGATTGAGTTCGCGTTCCAGCACCTCTTTTGCCTTAGAGCCTTTCATGACTTTTACCAACAGACTCCGGCCGCCCTGCGCAATCATTTCATCTGCGCCTCTTAAGATCGCCTTTATCTCTCCTGATGGTAGTTTCTGTATATTCCTGGGATCGAGATGGTATTTAACCCGCTGTACTTTGCGACTCATCTTTCACCGGCCCGAATGGTTTACAAATTAACTCTGCGCGCAACGGAACAATGCAAATTGTGTTGGTCATCCTGATACCTAACTATCTTAATTGTAAATATATATCAGGACAACACATACTTGTCACCTGGCGCTTGACACGGTTACCCTACCGCCAGCGCCATACCTGCCACCGTCAGCAGCGCGCCCAGCACCTGCCGCCCCCTCACTTTCTCCCCCAGTACCGCACCTGACAGCGCCAGCACAAACAACGGCGAGGTATCCGCCAGCGTCTTGACCACTGCCGGGCTGCCCTTTTCCAGCGCAGTCAGTAGCAACAGCCATTGAGCAATCACAAACAGCAGCCGGCCGCCGATTTTGACCGCCCGCAGCCGGCTCAACCAACCCAGCTGCGGGCGCAACACCAGGCTGGTCAGCGCCGCGATGAGCAGCGCGCGCAACAGGTAAAAACTGTACGGGTTGGTCCACTGATTGGCAATCAGCATGCGAACCGGAAACACATTGACGCCGAACAACAGTGCAGCCAGTAATGGGTATGCCAGATGCCGCGCTTTGACTTCCACCCTCTGCCCGGCTACGCCGCCGTTGGGGCTGCCGCGCGCCAGAAGGATCAACCCGCCAACCACCAGCCCAATTCCAAGGATGTTCAAAAGACTCAAGTGAAAGCCGGGAGTCAGCCAGGGTTGCAGTGCCAGCGCTGCCAGCGGCGAGAGCGCCATCACCGCGCTGGCCGTCACCGCCGGCAGCTTTTCAAAGGTCAAATAGTAAAAAATGTTGGCTGCCACATCGATCAGCGCAGCCAGCAGGAACAACACCGCCGCCAGCCAGGAAAACTCGAAATACCAGAAGAATGGAGCGGCGGGCAGCAGCATCAGGAAGATCATGCCAAAGTTGACGCTGATCATGTCGCGCGTCGGAGCCAGCCGCATCATGCGCCGCGCCAGCAAAGCTGCAATCCCGCCCGCGCCGGCTGAAATAATTGCGACCCAGTTCGCATCCATACCGGATAATTGTAGGTTATTTTTTAGTAGGAGCGGCTCGCGAGCCGTTCCTACTTTAGGGATCGCGCGTAGCTTGATAATCCCAAAATTGGTATAATGCAACCATTATGGGCACAACTATCTCTCGCCGCGCCTTCCTCAAGCTGCTTTCCGCCGCCGGGGTGACCGGGCTGGGCTTTCGCCCCTTTTCCGGCGAAGACAGCAATTCAACCGCCAATGACATTGGTCGGGTGACTGTGCGTTCGGTCTCCGTGTATGCGCGCCCTTCGGACAAGAGCCAGATTCTCTTCCAGCGCTACCGCGACGAATTGGTCAACATCTACTACGAAGTTATCGCGGACGAGGGCCCGGCTTACAACCCAGTCTGGTACCGCGTCTGGGGCGGTTATATGCACCGCGCGAACGTGGTACGCTCTCAAATCAGATACAACCCGGTGGCTGAATCCATCCCGGAAACCGGTCAGCTGGGCGAGGTGACCGTCCCCTTCACCCAGGCCATGCGCTACACCGGCTCCCAAGGCTGGGAAACACTCTACCGCCTGTACAATTCCTCCGCTCACTGGGTGCACGCTGTTGAAGAAGGCCCGGACGGCGAGCCCTGGTATAAGCTGATCGACGAACTATTGGGGGTCGATTACCACGTACCGGCCAGGCATCTGCGCATGGTACAGCCCGAAGAGTTCGCTCCAATCTCGCCAGACGTCCCACAGCACAAGAAAAAGATTGAAGTCATTATCGGGCACCAAAAGATCATCTGCTATGAAGACGATGTGGCGGTATTCGAGACCAATGTCTCGACCGGGCTGGATTATTCGCCCCCCGGCCAGTTGCCGTGGAACACCCCCAAGGGCAGCTTTAATGTGTTTTCCAAGATGCCTTCCAAGCATATGGGAGACGGACGGCTGAGCGGTAACCCCGAGGATTATGAATTGCCCGGTGTCCCCTGGACCACCTTCTTCGAGACCAGCGGCGTGGCCTTCCACGGCACTTACTGGCATGATGACTTTGGTACCCCGCGCAGCCACGGTTGCGTCAACATGCGCTCCGAAGAGGCTAAATGGGTTTTCCGCTGGGTTACACCGATCAGCGCCCCCGAAACCGTTGAGCAGCGCGGTTACGGCACGCGCGTGATCGTCAGCTAATCACTCGCTGGCTGCCCTCACTCATAGAGCACCCTTCGGGTGGAGCACTCTGTGAGTGAGCCTGTCGACACTTCGACAAGCTCAGTGACCGCCAGCGCTCCTCTGGCTGCCCGTAGGGCACACCGCTGGCTGAGCCTGTCGAAGCCAAGGTGTACTGCCCTTCGACAAGCTCAATCGCAGATTGTCCTGCGGACAGGGCGCGGCCTTGATTGGCAGTCTTAAACCTCTGTTTCTTCCAGATCAACAAATTCCGAGAATACCTGATTGCCTAGCAGCCAGCCGCGCCGGGTCAGCCGCAGGATATCATGATTGCTGCCAGCCCATTCCAGCAGGCTCACCTCTTGCAGATGCGCAATCTGGTGGGGAAAAGCCTGTTCCAGGCTGGCTCCAAACCTCTGCTGAAAGGTTTGGTTGGAAACTCCTTCGTCCAGCAAGCGCAGCCCGACCATCAGGTGTTCCTGCATCGCCGTCCAGCGGTCAATGGGCAATGCCGACTCGACCGCAGTTCCAGCAGGAAAATCGGCTGCCCGGCCGGTGTTCATATTCTGGATGTACGCCCGCACGCCGCGCAGATTGGCTGTGCGCACCCCGTTGACATAACCGTGTGCGCCGGCGCCCAGACCCAGGTACGGCAGGTTGCGCCAGTATTGCAGATTATGTCGGCAGGCCAGCATCCCATCCCCGCTATATCGCCCCCAGTTGGAGATTTCGTAATGACCGTATCCGGCGGCTTCCAACCGCTCGCAAGCCCACTCGAACATATCTGCCGCCAGGTCATCGTCGGGCGCGCTGACCAGACCGCGCTCCAGCCAGTGCCGGAAAGGCGTACCGTGCTCGATCGAGAGTGCGTACAGCGAAAAATGCTCTGGCTGCAGGTCCATCGCTGTTTTCAATGTCGCTTGCCAGCGTTCGAGCGGCTGAGCGGGCAGCCCATAGATCAGGTCGAGATTCAGGTTATCAAAACCTGACCTGCGCGCCCACTCCACCGCGCGAATGACGTCCAGCGTATCGTGCTGGCGTTCCAGCAGCATCAAATCCACAGCATTGGCCGATTGCATCCCCAGGCTGATTCGATTGAATCCCGCCTGGCGCAGCGCACTCAACGAGTCAAGCGTTACTGTGCCGGGGTTCGCCTCCAGCGTGATTTCGGCGTCGGGCAGCACATCAAAGTATTTTCTGCAAGTTTCCAGCAGCGCAGCCAGTTCACCTGCCGGGATCAGGGATGGCGTCCCGCCGCCCAGGAAGATGGTATGTGTCTGCAAACGTACTCCGGCAGCCTGACCGGCCCAGGCGGCTTCACGCCGCAAGGCAGCCATATATTCAGAGATTAATCCGTCCAGGCCAGCATAAGTGTTAAAATCGCAATAACTGCAGCGGTGGCGGCAAAACGGAATGTGGAAATACAGGCTGGTCGGTTCGGACATGTCCGTAGCATATCACAAACCAGACCGGGGGGCAAAAACCAGCAAATCTCTTGACGATTTTCGAGTATGTTATAATTTGCGCGCCGGGGGTAGTACCCCGGTTCACTATTGATCAAGCCTATGAGCCCAGAAGATACCTCACAAAAAACCAAAACTTGTCCTACCTGTGGCACTCGCTTAGCCGAAAACGCCACCCGTTGTCTGGTCTGCGGACGCTCCTTCACGGTCGGGGAAAGTAAAGAAAAAAAACCGGCTGCCGCTGCCTCGGTACATAGCCCCAAACTACCCGAAGTCACCCTCTCGCTGCCCATCGCGATTGGCTTGATTCTGCTGATCCTGGCGATCGGCGCCGGGACGGTTTTTGGCGTGCTACGCGGCACCGGCCAGGTGATCGAACCTACTGTGACCGTTACCTTAACCCAGACGCCAACCGTCACCATGACACCGACGGCTACCTCAACCCCCACCATCGAAGCCACCTGGACGCCGCTGCCCCCTGTTGAAATTACCGTTGCCCTCAACGATAACTGCATCGTCCTTGCGTCGCGCTACAATGTATCGGTCAACAGCATCATCACGATGAACAACCTGTCGGCTGCCTGCGACACGCTTTCGCTTGGCCAAAAACTGCTGATCCCGCAGCCAACGCCAACCGCGTCACCGGCGCCCACCCAAACGTTGAGCGCTGCCGATGCCACCGATACCGCCTGCCAAAAAGTTGAATACATGGTGCTGCCCAATGATACGTTGTTCGCAATCGCGAGTGCCTACAACGTCTCCATGGAGGCAATCCAAAATTACAACGGGCTGGCATCAGATGTCGTGTACGAAGGGATGCCGTTGATTATTCCGTTGTGCGAACGCCTGCCAACCGCCGGTCCAACCCCCACCCCCACCAACCCGCCGCCCTATGCTGCACCTAACCTGCTACTGCCGGCTGACGGGGCAATCTTCACCGCAGCCAATGACAGCATAACCCTGCAATGGGCAGCAGTCGGAACGCTGCGCCAGAATGAAGCCTACGCTGTGACGGTGGAAGATATCACCGAAGGCAAGGGGCGCAAGCTGACCGAATATGTCTCGGACACCAAATTCATACTCCCGGCGACCTTCCGCCCCAGCGACTCCATGCCGCACGTGCTCAAGTGGTTCGTGGTACCTGTGCGCCAAATTGGCTCCGCCATCGACGGCAAACCGATTTACGAACCGTCAGGCGCTTCCAGCGCTGCCCGAGCATTTGTCTGGTGGAGCACTGGCGGGGCAGCCACCACCCCGACCCCGTAAACAGGTATAAACAACCAAAATGCCGCTCAAAAGAGCGGCATTTTATATCTGAAATAACGCTCAGCTTTATTTCTCGGCAACAGCCTGTTCAAGGCTGTGCTCTTCCATGAAACGCCCGGCCTGAATGGCTGCGGCTGCGCCCATTCCTGCCGACGTGACCACCTGGCGGTAATGCGAGTCCATCACCTCGCCGGCTGCGTACACTCCGGGGATGTTGGTGGTCATGGTCAAGTCGGTCTTGATATAACCCTTGTCGTCCATTTCCAACTGCCCTTTGAAAAGCTGAGTGTTGGGCGTGTGTCCGACGAAAATGAAGACGCCGTCAGCCGCAAAGGTGGATTTCTCGCCGGTTACCATGTTGCGGAGTTTCAATCCCTCCACGCCATTCTCGCCAATAATTTCTTCCGCAACCGTGTTCCAGACGAAGCTGATCTTCGGATTCTCCTTTGCCCGGCGCTGCAAAATCGCGCCTGCGCGTAATTCATCCCGGCGGTGGATGATGGTCACCGAAGACGCATAGCGCGTTAAGAATAAAGCCTCTTCCAGCGCGCTGTCGCCGCCGCCAATAACGGCCAATTTTTTCTCTTTGAAGAACCAACCGTCGCAGGTGGCACAATAGGACACCCCGCGCCCGATTAGCGTGTTTTCACCCGGAATGTTCAGGTGGTTGGGGGCAGCTCCTGTGGAGATGATTACCGTCTCCGCCAGAATTGTCTTTCCGTAAGTCTTCACAGCAAATGGCCGGCGGCTAAAATCGACTTCAGTTGCCATGTCGTATTCAAATCGGGCGCCAAAGCGCTCCGCCTGTTTCTTGAATAATTCACCCAGTTCCGCTCCGCCAACCCCATCCGGGAAGCCCGGATAATTTTCGATGGTAAACGTCAGCGAAGCCTGCCCACCCAACTCAGTACCAATTAACACCAGCGGGTTCAACTCCGCGCGTGCAGCGTACAGCGCTGCAGACATTCCCGCCGGACCAGCCCCCAGTACCAGCACTTTTTCAACTTTTTTCTCAGCATCAGCCTGCGGCGATGATAAATTTAACTGTAATTCCATGCGTGTTCTCCAGTAAATATTTTTTGGCTATTAATAAGATGCAATGCAGCCGGAAAAGTTTCACAATACAGCGGCTTTATCCGCGATTTCCAACGCCTGATCGATCACGGCAAATCCTTCCGCCAGCTGCTCAGGGGTAATGATCAATGGCGGCAGCAGCAGAATGGTGTGCCAGTGGATGGACAAGAACACGCCATGATCGAGCAGGTATTTTTTGACCGCTGTCATGGTGGCGTTGGTTTCATTCCAGGGGGAGAGCGGCTCGCGGGTTGCTTTATTTTTGACCAGCTCGATGATGCCAAAAAGCCCAATCGAGCGCACCTCGCCGACCGAAGGATGCCGGTCGACAAGTTCCGCCAGCATATCCGCCATCACTTTCCCGCTCTCGCGTGCTTTTTCCATCAAGCGGTCAGTCTGCATGACGCGAATATTGGCAATCGCGGCTGCCAGCGACACCGGATGTGCATTGAAGGTCAGCCCACCTTCATAGATCCGGTCGTCGAACGCAGCCGCTATTTCAGGTTTCATTGCCACGCAGCCCAGCGGTGCATAAGCAGACGTTAATCCTTTCGCCATGGTGATCATATCCGGCACCACGTTCCAGTGATTGACGGCAAACCATTCGCCAGTGCGTCCAAAGCCGCTCATCACCTCGTCGCTGATCATGACGATCCCGTAACGATCGCAGATCGCACGCACGCCCTGCAGGTAACCTTCCGGCGGGATAATAACGCCGTTGGTGCCAGTCACTGTCTCCATCAAAATGGCAGCAATGGTATTTGGATTCTCGTATTGGATGATCTCGTCCAGGTGATTAAGATAATCGCGCGCAAATTCCGCTTCGCTGATTTCTGGTTTGCCCCGGTGAAAGGTTGACCGGTAGCTGTAGGGGTCCAGGAAGTGCACCACGCCGGGCATCAGATCCGGTTCCCAGGCTGTGCGGCGCGGGTCACCGGTCAGCGCCATCGCCCCGGCGGTTGCACCGTGGTAGCTGCGGTAGCGCGTCAAAATTTTGTGCCGGCCGGTGTAACCCCGCGCCAGTTTGACTGCATTCTCGTTGGCGCCCGCTCCGCCTAATGTGTAAAGGAACTTGCTCAAGCCTGGAGGGGTTATCTCAGCCAGCAGCTGTCCCAGTTCAGCCCGGGCGCGGGTTGCCATGCCGGGAGCGGCGAAAGGCAGTTCACGCAACTGCTGCGCCATCGCCTCGATCACCCGTTCGTCGCCGTGCCCGATGTTGACGCACATCGTCATGGAATTGAAATCTAGGTAGCGTTTGCCGTTGGCGTCCCAAAAATAAACGCCCTTGGCGCGGGTTACCGGGATGGGACTGACCTTGCCCTGGGCAGACCAGGTCCAAAAGCTATATTCTAGCGAGAGCGGTAATATTTCGTTGTCTTGGATGGGAGACATAAATCCTCGGAGAGAGCGTCCATTTCGAAAGCTTAATTGGAATCCTATCATAAAACCTTTCGTATGACTTGTTTCTTAAGGCAGAAGGATGCCTGTGCTATAATCGCCGCATCCTAGAATGCAGGAAACTTATGCCATCATTCCGGCAGAACTCATTTACTGGTAATAGCAAGGCGCATTGCGTTGCCTGTGACCACGGCGTTTTCCATCCCCAGGCTTTAATTGGGTTGAACCTCTTCAATGCTGGAGAATATTTCGAGGCTCATGAAGCGCTCGAACTCGCCTGGCGTGAAGACAACAGTACCATCCGCGATTTGTACCGCGGAATTTTGCAGGTGGCAGTCATGTACCACCATATCCTCCAGCAAAACTTTCGCGGGGCGGTCAAGGTGTACCACCGCTGCATGCCCTGGTTGGAGCCTTTTCCCGCCTATTGCCGCGGCGTGGACGTTGGCAGTTTGCGCCATAACTGCCAGGAAGTGTATGACGAACTTGCCCGGCTCGGACCGAATGGTATCACCCGATTTGATCGGTCGTACCTGCGCCCGATCCGCTTTTCACCTCCGGTAGAGGGTTAAACGCCTTGACTCATCCCTTACCCCTTCTTGGCAAAGTTGCCTTGATCACTGGCGGCGGGCGCGGCATTGGGAAAGCCATCTCGCTGCGCTTGGCGCAGCAGGGTGCGGATATTGTCATTAATTATGTGCGCAACCAAACCCCGGCTGAGGAAACCGCCGAAGCTGCCCGATCGATGGGACGCCGGGCGTTAACATTTCGGGCCAACGTTGGCAAACTTGAAGATATTCAGCGCCTGTTTGCTCAAATAGAAGCTGAATTGGGCGGCTTGGACATTTTTATCAGCAACGCCGCCTCAGGTTTCAACCGCCCCGCCATGCTGCAAAAAGAAACCGGCTGGGACCACACCTTGAACGTCAATGCGCGCGCGCTGCTATTTGCAGCCCAATGCGCTGTTCCACTGATGAAGGCCCGCGGTGGAGGCAGCATCGTTGCGATCACCAGCCTGGGTTCGCAACGCGTCCTGCCCGATTACGTGGCTGTCGGCGCGTCCAAAGCCGCGCTGGAAGCCTTGGTGCGCTATCTGGCAGTCGAACTGGCGCCGGAAAAAATAGTGGTGAACGCTGTCTCGCCGTCGATCGTCGAGACAGATGCCCTCAAACATTTCGCCTCGCTCTCCGACCCTGATGTGCTCACGCGAGCCGTGGCCAACACGCCCGCTGGCCGGCTGGTACAGCCCGAGGATGTGGCTGGGGTGGTCGCCTTTCTTTGTTCACCCGACGCCGCGATGATCCGCGGTCAGGTTATCGTGGTGGACGGCGGTTTGACGCTTTTGACGCGCGGCTAAACGCGTACAATCGTTCGCGATTACTGTTCGATCAGAACGGTTCGCGCCGGGGCTCCATCCGAACCGCCCAACTTGAGCGGGAGACATGCCAATTGGTATACCCCTGCCTTAATCTGGCTGAGGTCCACGCCTTCCAGAACCACAATTTTGGCCCGTAAAAGGATTTGGTGAGTCGGTTTGGACTGTTTATAGGGGGCAATGGACAGGTAATCGATGCCAACCAGTTGAATGCCCTGCTTCACCAAGAACTCAGCCCCATCCGCAGAGATACCCACGAACCCGGTTTGGAATTCTGTTTCGCCGCGCGCCCAATATTGCGAATTACGCGTTTTAAACAGCACCCGGGTGACGCCCTGGATCAAGCTGGCAGATTGGATTACTTCGGCAGTTATCAAATCGACATCGCTCCCCAGCTCGATCACCTGGACCGCGCCAAAAAGCACCTCCAGTGGCAAGGTTTCAATGGACGTGCCGTCCGCGAGAAAATGGAACGGAGCATCCACGTGCGTCCCGGTGTGCACGCCTATCGACATGCGGGAGACATTGGCGTTCGCGCCATCCTCGATTTTTTCCACCCGTTCCAAATCAACTTTAGGATCGCCAGGCCAGGTGGGAAGTTTTGGTGTTACGGTAAGTGAAATATCATGAATCCTCATGTCTGGTCCTCCTCGGGAAACCTTATGGCACGTCGCCCCAGCGGGTGACTGCGAAAATCTCGGTCAAAAAATCATAGCGTTCCGCAGCAGTCATAGGCCGCGGGCGGGCGTAATCTTCCAGCATGGCGGTGAGGATTTCGGTAGAGATATGTCGATTATTATAAAACACATAGCGGTCGATGAACTCTTTTCGGGTTGCATCCGGGATCAGGCCGCCCCTGTGCATCTGATCGAAGAACAGGTTACCCAGGCCGTAGTGAATAAAACTGCCCTGGTAGAACTCCATCGCCATGGGATGATGCGCCTGGCTTCCGCTGACAATCACTGCGCCGGCATCCGCCATGGAGCGGAAGTCGCGCTCCTCGAACGGCTCGACATAATGCCGGTAGGCCTCGAAATACTGGAACGTGGCGATTACCTGGTAGCCTTCAGCGGTCAATTGGCGAATGCGCTCCCACATCCATGGGTAATCGCAATTCGCTACCCCGGATTGCGTTTCGGTCGCCCAGATGAACTCCGGTCCGGCCGGGTTGCAACCAATGAACGCCAGTTTATTGCCGTTATGCTCGATTGTGACGGCCTCGCGTGCCTGGAAAACGTCCTCGCCGGCGGCATAATATGCCCAGCCGCGCTGGCGGTAGAGATTCAACGAGTACGCCAGTGCATCGCGGCCCCAATCCACGCCGTGATTGCCGGTCAATTCGATAATATCCGTGCCGACATCATCCAGCAGTTCGATATATTCCGGTTTGCTGCAAAATATGAGCGGGCCTGGGTAGGAGACTGGATCCGGACAAACCGGCGAAAAAGACACCTCATTGCTGATATGGGTCAGGTCGGCATTGATCAACCAATCCCGCACCGCCTCGCCCGGGTAAGTCATGCCTTTTTCTTCCATTTTGACCGCCGTGGCGCGCACCAGCGCGGTCACCCCGGTCATGATCAACACCGTCATACGGGAGGGGTCGCGGTTGGAAGTAAGTTGCGGGAATTCGCCGTCCGTGACAGCCAGCTGCAAAGCGGCTAAAGCTTCCTCTTTACCCTGCCAACCGAAATATGCTTTCAGTGGGTAGGCAGTGGCTTGAAAATCATTGCGCACCGGCGATTGCCCGTCCAGGGCAATCACTTTCCAGCGGGGTTCGAGGGCTTCAAAAGGAACCAAAGCCAGCGCCCCCGGTGTGTCCCAGGCAGCGGCTAAGATCTCGTCGGCTGGCAATATCTGCACGTTGCTGTCAGGAGCGCCCAGGAGCGGCTCTAGAGCGCGCAACGTGGCTGATTCAAGGTAGATGACTGGGGAAGGTTCCTGCAAACCCTGCCAGGCGTCCTCAAGGTCAGCCAGGGTCATTGTATCCAGCAGCGAGGAAAAAGGAGCTGCCAGCGCATAAATCCACTCGACGTCGTCCGCAGAATTTTGCGCCAATCCCAATTTTAGGGCGGCCTCATCCTGGGAGGCGGCAGCGGGGAGCATCCTTACTTGGTCCAGCAGCATGGTCGGCAGTGCAGGATCGGTCCACACCGTCAAACTGCGCAGTGGAATAGCGGTCGCTGTGGGTATTACTGCTTCAGTCGGTTCGACCGATTGTGTTGCGGCTATCGTTTCATTCGGCGCCAGAGTCCCTTCGACCGCTACCGTCGGTTCGACAGGCGGCTGGGAACAAGCGGTTAGCAAAAAAATGAAAATAATAACGGTGAAAATCAGTTTTCGCATCGTTAATCCTGATCGTTGATCTGCCAGCCGCTGACCTCAAAATAAGTGGTCAACATGCGAGTGCGTTCATTATCCGTCATCGGCCGCGGGCGGGCAAAATCCTCCAGTTCAGCAGTCAGGATCTCCGCACCAAGGTATCGGCCATTATAGAAGATATGCCGGTCGAGAAATTCTCGGCGGTTGAAAGTATACATCTGGTCGAAAAATAGATTCCCAAGGCCATAGTGCACAAAGCTGTCGCCAATAAAGGCAAAGCCATGCGGGAAATGCGCTTGCGACCCGGAGACGATTACTGCCCCGGCTCCAGCCATTTTCTGCATCTCCTGCTGGGCCTGTCGGGAGGGCATGGTATCGTCCAACTCATAATGCTGGAAGGTTACGATAGGCAGGATGCCCTCTTCCAGCAAGTTCTGGATCTGGGAAGCCATAAGCTCCAGGTCGCACGGCGCTGAACCCGGTAAGTCTTCAGTAGCCCAGTCACTTGGCGGGCCAGCCCGGTTGCACCCCAAAAAGGCAATCCGGTTGCCGTTATGTTCGATAACCAGCGGTTGCAGCGCTGCATTCAAGTTAGCGCCGCCGCCGTAGGTCAAGATGTCACGGTCGCGGTACATTTCCAACGTCTTGGAGAGCGCCTCGCGCCCATAATCAACCAGATGGTTGCCAGTCAGCTCAACAATCTCGACGTCGATCTGTTCCAGCAATTCGACATACTTCGGGTCACTGCAGAAGCGTGTTCCCAGACGCACCGGGATGGCCGGGGGACACTGATCGTTGAAGGAAACTTCATTGCTGATATGGGTGAAGTCAGCGTCAAGCAGCCAGGGCAGGACATCACCAATCGGGTAATCAATGCCCATAGTTTCCATGCGTTCTGCCGTTGACCGGACCAGGGCGGTTACCCCGGTCAGCAGCACGCGGGTGAGTTTGCTTTCATCGCGGTTGGTGCTTGCAATTCCTGCATTCCGCAAGTCGCTGACCGTTGCCTGGCCGGTTGAGGTTTGCCCCTGCCAGCTAAATTTTACAGTAAGGGGGTAAGCCGATAAGTCCAGGCCGCGGTCAAAGGGCGAAAGCCCGCCGATCCTGATTACTTTCCAGCGCGGGGCAATTTCTTCGAAAGGTAGGATCGCCCAGGTGAATTTTTCCGACCAGGCAATTTCCAAAAGGTCATCACGATTGGCTACACGAATTTTAGAGAGGTTTGGTTCACCCCAAACCCGGCTAAATACCGCTAAAGTCGACTCATCCAGCAGAATTTGTTGCGAGAAATCTCCCGTACCACTCCAAATTTGCTGCAATTCATCAACAGAAATTCCGTCCGTTATGGTTGGGAACGGCGCTACCAGCGCATACACCCAACTAAAATCCGCGTCGTCTGAGGCAATGTTCTCCCGTATCTCCAGATGAATATCGGCTGGATCAGCGCTTTTCGCAAAAACGAACGGGGCAGGCAGTTGCACAGCGGATGCGATTCCGGTCGGAATCCACTCTGGTAACCAGACCTGGATGCTGGTCGGCGTGGGTGTGGCGGTTGCAGTCGGCAGCGGTTGGAAGGGCGTCGCAGATAACTCGACAACCGCCGGGGGTTCAACTGTGTTGTTTAACCGGCCTGTCGGAGCAAAATTGGGCTGCGCCAGCACCGAGCAGCCAGCTAACAATAAGCCCAGGCTGGCAAGAAGTATGTTGGGAATCAAAGGGGAGAAGGATTTGTGTAAGATCATGGAAAGCGTGGAATTAAGGAACGGATTAGCCTGATCGGCTGCTGTGATGATGCCGGGTGTTATTATACCGCCCTGTCCCTGACCGGATGAAACCCTGCCCAGTTCAGATTTGATAGGTTGTGACAGCTTTACTGGCTATAATTACGAATGAAAATCTCCCCAGCGAGGATTAAATGCGCGAAATAGCTGTCATTGGAATTGGTCAGACCACCATTGATGAACATTGGGATAAATCCTTACGCGACCTGGCCGGTAAAGCCGCCCTGGCGGCCATGGAGGATGCGGGCGTTCACGGCGTGGATGGGTTGTTCGTCGGCAACATGATGTCCGGATCTGCCAACCACCAGCAACAGCTTGGCGCCCACATTGCCGATTGGATTGGCGTGCGTTACACCAACGCCATGCACATCGAATCAGCCTGTAGTTCAGGTGCAGCCGCCTTCCGCGCTGCCTTGATGGCAGTTGGTTCCGGTATGATGGAGGTAGCCCTGGTTGTCGGGGTCGAAAAAATGACCGACTCACCGGGTTCAGAAATTACCGCGCAACTGGCAACCGCTGCCGATGCCGATTGGGAAGCCAGCCAGGGCGTTTCTTTTATTGCGCTGAACGCGCTCATCATGAATCGCTACATGCATGAGTACGGCTGGGAACATCACCATTTTGCCCCCTTCTCGATCAATGCCCATGCCAACGCTGCCCACAATCCCATCGCCCGTTTAAGTTCTGCCATCACCGAAAAAGATTATCTCAAAGCTCCTAT
Source organism: Chloroflexi bacterium GWB2_54_36 (assembly GCA_001796355.1). Taxonomy (GTDB): domain Bacteria; phylum Chloroflexota; class Anaerolineae; order Anaerolineales; family Anaerolineaceae; genus Bellilinea. The sequence goes on from MGMG01000088.1 coordinate 46,137, forward strand.
GATTAGCCCGCCGATTAATTTGATGGATTCCTCTTCCATCGGCGACGGCGCCGCTGCGGTTGTGATCGCACCGGTGGAAATGCTTAAAAATTTGCCGCCACGCACGGAAATTCGCGTGCTCGGCTCTGGGGCTGCCACGGATACGATTGCCGTCCATTCACGCAAACAACCGCTCTGGCTGTCAGCAGCCGAAAAATCAGCTTTGCAAGCTTATAAAATGGCAGGCGTATCGCCCGCGGATATTGATTTGTTCGAAGTGCATGACGCATTCAGCATTATGGCTGCCTTATCGCTGGAAGCTGCCGGTTTTGCCCAGCCTGGGCAAGGACCGCGCCTTGGTCTGGATGGCGAAATTGGCATTGACGGGCGCATTCCTATTTGCACCCGCGGTGGATTGAAGGCGCGCGGCCATCCGGTTGGCGCAACGGGGGTGTACCAGATCGTCGAAGTGGTTCAGCAATTGCGCGGCGAAGCAACCGGTACCCAGGTCCAGGATGCCCGCATCGGAATGGCACAAAACATTGGCGGAAGCGGTTCCAATATTATTACTCATATCCTGGGGCGCATGTAAGGCGATACTGTAAAAGCTTGCTGCATGGTGGCATAATGACCTTGCCACACCCATCCACTTGTACCTAACCGCGGTACAATTTGGGCATCACTGCCCAGATTACCGCCATGCCAAACCTTACCCAGCAACGTCTCACTGATTATCGCCGCGATACTTTCCGATTGGATCCCACCCGCCGCCTGCACTCCGAAGAAGAAGCGGTGCAGTTTGCGAACGAACGCGGTTTCATATTCTTTTGGCCGATCAAAGGTGTGGTGCTGCCCAGCTTATGGACAGCAGTAGCCGGTGACCGCCCGGTGGCAGACGAACATGACGACCCCGGTCACATCACCTGGGGTTGGAAAGACAACCTGTTGGACAAGCGGGTCTGGTACTACGCACGCATCCTGCGCCGGCGTAATTCGATCCTATCGCTTGTCATGCTTCCGTTCTTCTACGCCCTCTCGCCCAATTTCGGCGACCCGGATGAGGACTACCTGCTGCAATACGAGCAGGGATTGCTGACCCAGGAGAGCAAGCTTGTTTATGAAGCACTCCTAAAGGAAGGCCCGCTTGATTCGATTTCACTGCGGCGGGCAGCCCGCCTGGCCAGCCCTGAGAACGCATCCCGGTTCAATCGTGCACTGGACAGCCTGCAATTTGAATTTAAAGTCCTCCCGACTGGCGTAGCCGAAGCTGGCGCCTGGCGGTACGCTTTCATCTACGACCTGACTCACCGGTACTACCCGAATCTGGTCGAACAGGCAGGTCCCATCAGCGAGCCGGCTGCTCGTCAGAAGTTGTTGACCGTTTATTACCATTCACTGGGCGCTGCCACCCGTCAGGAAGCCGGAAAATTGTTCGGTTGGCGTCCCGAGGATCTGGAACGAACCTTCAAGGCTTTGATCGACCGTAATACCCTGGTCGATCAAGTTGTGCTGGAAAATTCCACCAGTCCCGTAGCTGCACTGGCGGAATTGGTCTGATCCCTCCGTTAGAAAATATTTTCCCGGAGCCGGATCACCGGAAAACCTCAGTTCAACAAGTGTATAATCTAAACAGGTTGGGAAACGCCGCACTTCCGCATAAAGACGGAGGGAACCATGTTTGAATTTCACGTCAGCAGGCAATCACGCGACCGGCATGAGTTCGACCAGTCGCTTTTTACTTTTAACGGCAATGTCATCTTCGCCAATTTTCACGCGGCCCGCATGTTTGCCGAGAAAATGAACCAGAAAAGAGATCTGGTTATTGTTCCGGAGCGGGCGGTCAAGGCTGGCCAGATCAACGCCATGGGGCTGCTGGATGAAATTTTACATATTCTGGTCGCCCGCTATCGCGAACAAAAGAACCCGGGTGTAATGACCCGGGCTTTGAATTGGCTTGAGGAGCGGCTGGGTACGGACGTAGTGCAGAACGCGCTCCTGGCCTTCACCCAGGAATTCCCTCCTCTAGCGGTTTACTTGCGCCAGGTGGAAGCCGCTGAATACCTGCAAGGCACAACCAACGGACGGCTTCACCGCGCCGTCGCCCTCGAGGAATTGCTCATGTTGTGGATTTCCAATAAAAATCCGGCGCTTGAGCCCTATTTCGAATTATTCGACGATGATCAACTGAAAAGCGAAACCGCCTACCTGCCCATCATGGACGGTCTCTACCAATTTTTCCAGACCCAGCCAACTTTTGGCCCCAATTCCCAAAACCTGATCGATGTTTTGCGAGCGCCAGCGCTGGCGCATCCCTTCTCGTTAACTGACCAACTTGAGTATATTCGCCAACATTGGGCCGAATTTATTGGCAGCTACCTTTACCGTTTGCTTGGCAGCCTGGACTTGATCAAAGAAGAGGAAAAATTGCCTTTCCTTGGTCCTGGACCAGTAACCATTCCCATTTATGAACATGGCGCGCTCGAAGGAGAAGTCGAAGCCTTCAGCCAGGACAAAGAATGGATGCCGAGCCTGGTGCTGCTAGCGAAAAATGCCTATGTTTGGCTCGACCAGCTACGCCGCAAATATCAGCAGCCCATTTTCCACCTAGATCAGGTGCCGGAAGAAGAATTGCAGGAGATTGCCGCCCGCGGGTTCACCGGTCTTTGGCTCATCGGTCTTTGGGAACGCAGTCAGGCGTCAGCCCGAATCAAACAACTGTGCGGTAATCCTGAAGCCATTGCCTCTGCCTACTCGCTGTCCTCCTACCAGATTGCCAATGACCTGGGCGGAGAAGAAGCCTGCAACCAGTTGCGAGAAAAAGCCTGGCGCTATGGTATCCGGTTGGCGAGTGACATGGTGCCCAATCATATGGGCGTCGACTCCTCCTGGCTGATCGACCACCCGGATTGGTTTATCGGTTTGGATTATTCGCCGTTTCCCTCTTACACATTCACCGGTCCCGACCTTTCACCTGACGGGCGGGTGGGTATTTTCCTGGAAGATCATTATTATTCTCGCAGCGACGCCGCAGTGGTCTTCAAACGAGCAGACCACCTGACTGGCAGTGAACGCTTTATCTATCACGGCAATGATGGCACAACCATGCCGTGGAATGACACGGCTCAGCTAAACTACCTCAATCCGCAAGTCCGCGAACAAGTGATCCAAACGATCCTGGATGTAGCCCGGCGTTTTCCGGTCATCCGCTTCGACGCCGCTATGACACTGGCCAAACGCCATTTCCAGCGTCTCTGGTTTCCCGAGCCCGGCACCGGAGGGGCCATCCCCTCTCGCGCTGACCATGCATTAACCAAAGACCAGTTCGACCAGGCATTCCCGGTCGAGTTCTGGCGTGAGGTCGTTGACCGAGTTGCCAGAGAGGTCCCAGACACCTTGCTGCTCGCCGAGGCGTTCTGGTTGATGGAAGGCTATTTTGTTCGTACGCTGGGCATGCACCGCGTGTACAACAGCGCTTTTATGAATATGCTGCGTAACGAAGAAAACGCCAATTACCGCAAACTGATCAAAAATACGCTGGAATTCGAACCGGAAATCCTCAAACGTTATGTCAATTTTATGAACAACCCCGATGAGCGCACTGCGGTGGATCAATTTGGCAAAGGGGATAAGTATTTTGGCATTTGCGTTTTGCTGAGCACGCTGCCCGGTCTGCCGATGTTCGGGCACGGGCAGGTCGAAGGATTCTCCGAAAAATATGGCATGGAGTTCCGCCGCGCATACTGGGACGAGCAAGTTGACACAAACCTGGTGGAGCGCCACCGGCGGGAAATCTTCCCTCTTTTACATCAACGGGCAATGTTTGCCGGCGTCGAAAACTTTCTGCTGTATGATTTCTTCACCTCGGATGGCTGGGTCAACGAAGATGTTTACGCCTATTCGAACCGGCTGGGTGAGCAGCGCGCATTAGTGGTTTACCACAACAAATTTGCATCCGCCGAGGGCTGGGTCAAGTGGTCGGCGGCGTATAAAGGCCGGGGCGAAGGCGGCTTGAAGCAGCTGCCACTACTGGAAGGGCTGGGGCTGCACAGAGGGGACAACCTGTTCATTTGCTTCCGCGACAGCCTTACCGGATTGGAATACATTCGCCCGACAGTGGAAATTGCCGAGTCCGGGCTTCACCTGAACCTCTCCGCATATCAAGCACATGTGTTCTTGGATTTTCGCGAGGTAGTCGATGATCGTCAGGGTGTATACCGCGCAATTTCTGATTACCTGAACGGGCGTGGCGTCCCAAACATCGACGAGGCGCTGCAAGAATTGATGCTCGCGCCGATTATGACTCCGTTCAACCAGATCGCCAACCGGGATTATTTTGAGTATCTGCTTGCCAACCGGCTGACGCCTGAATCTCAGTCGCTTCCCAATCATTTGCTGGACGAAGCCGTGATGAAAATGACCGTGCTGGTGGATGGCATCCAATCCAAAACCGGCGCTTCATCCAACCAGTCGGCAGTGATTCAGGGGGCCCGGCGGCAATTGGAATTATTACTGGCGCTCCCCGCACCGGATAAACTTCTACCCATTCCCACAAAGGGAGTATATAAAGCCGCACTGAAATATGTTCAAGACGGTTTGGTCAACCGGAAAGATCGCTGGATTATTTTACTCGGCGGATTATTCATTCACGACCTTGGCAAATTAACCGGTAGCCTGGATCATGAAAACCAGAGCTTGAGTTGGCTGGAAGAATGGCAGCTTACCCGCCGCATCACGGAAGTCGCCCACCAGATGGGAATCGAACCTGGCGAAACCTGGAAACTGCCGGTTATCTTACGTGTGGTGGTTGGCAAACAGCGCTGGTACGAAAAAATGGGTTCGCTGCCTACACAGCAAATCATGCAAACCTGGCTGACCGATGTTGAAATTCAACGATTTTTGGGTATCAACCGTTATAAAGACATTCTATGGTTCAACCAGGAAACCTACAGGGAATTGGTCTGGTGGATGGTGACGGTATCGGTACTGCAAGCTTCCGCCAGCCCGCGCTACACGCTGGCTCATTTCCTCGAAACCATCCTTGGCAGCTACGAGATCGCACTTCAACTTCTGGCAGCCGAGGAGGAATCCGATTTTCAGGTCAATAAACTGATTATTGCCCTCGGTACACCGGGCGAGACCGAAGATAAACCATAGCATGCGGGCACTTTGCTGCTCAGGCAACCTATCACCTTACGTCTTTTATTTGCACAATGTTTATCGTTGTTGTTATAATTTGTTCAATACATGGGATTGGGTGAAAAGGTAAAAAAATGGATAATTTACAGTCCGAAAATTGCATTCAGGTCGGCAAGGGAACCGCTGCGCTCCCGATGAACGAAGCGAGTGCCTTGCTTGCAAGTATCCCTGGCTGGGAAATCATGGACCGAAACGGTATGCCAAGTCTGGTTAAAATCTACAAATTTCCTAATTTCTCCGCTGCTCTCAGTTTTACTAACCGGGTTGGCCAGCAGGCCGAAGAACAGGATCACCATCCAGCGATTCTGACAGAATGGGGCCGCGTAACGGTCACCTGGTGGACGCATGTTGCCCACGGCCTGCACCGTAACGACTTCATCATGGCAGCCCGCACGGATGCGGTTTTCGAATCCTTTTTCAGCGACTAAATTTATCCTGCATTCCGCCGCTCTTTTGGAGGGAAATTTAATGAGCCACTTCGTTCGCGATTGGATGAGTTCACCGGTCACAGTTGTCGACCCGGATAGCAGTGTCACATTTGCATTGACCTTAATGCGCCGCCGAAATATTCACAGCCTGGTTGTGGTCCTCCAGGAGGGTCAACAGACGACCTATGGCATTTTGACCACCACTGATATCCGCGACAAAATTATCGCGTCCGAGCGGAATCCGGCGGAAACTACCGTCCGCGAAATTATGACGATGCCGGTTGTGACAGCCCACCCAAACTGGACTCTCAAAGAATGCTCCATTGAAATGCAAAAGAAAGGCATCCATCACATGCCCGTGGCGGATGATCAGAATAATCTGGTTGGATTGATTTCAGCGACTGACCTTTTCATCGCCGCTGAAGAAATTGGCTGGGACGCCGGGTATTAGCCCGGCAGAACAAAAATCCCACTACCCCAGGCGCCCAGCGGAGCGGTAAAGACGCCTTTGTCACAGCGCGCCGGGCGGGTGTCGTCCAGCAAATTTGGGAATTCGCCCTCGACAGGCACACAGGTCAAGTTGTTGATCGATAAAGTACTTTCCTTGTCGGCGGGATTGGCAGCCACCAATATCGTCTGACTGGAGGGCAGCGTGCGCAGCCAGGCAGATCCGCCTGCAATTTGGCTGGCGGCCGGAAAACTGATCTGGCCGCGCCGCAGAGCGGGATATGCTTTGCGAATTTGCGTCAATTGCCGGATGTGCTCCAGCAGTCCGCGCTGCCAGTCTTTTTCATTCCAGGGAAAAGCCCGGCGGCAATCTGGATCGCGTCCGCCTTCCACACCCACTTCGTCACCGTAATAGATGGCAGGTACGCCGGGCAGCCCGAACAAAAGGGTATTGGCCAGGCGCGTTTTTTCGATGGAACCACCCAGTAATGTGCGGATGCGCTCAACATCATGCGACCCGAGCAGAGAATACATCGCAAGCACATTTTCGTATGGGTAGGCTTTCAGGATGGTCGCAATATCCGCAGCAAAACCTGCATTGTCACGTTCGCCGGTGAGCAGTCCTAGAATGGCCTTGCGCACCGGATAATTCATCAATCCATCGAAGTGCTTATCTCCGACCCAACGGGGATCGATTTCCCAGATTTCGCCGATCAGGTATGCGTCCGGGTTGGCAGACCGGACCGTACTGCGGAAATCAGCCCAGAAAGCATCGTCGTTGATCTCATTGGGCACATCCAGCCGCCAGCCGTCGACGCCTTGTTCGATCCAGTAGCGGCCGACATCCAGCAGATATTGCCGCACTACCGGGTGGTCCGTATTGAATTTTGGCAGGCTCTTGAATCCCCACCAGGCAGTGTAATTGGTGGCTTTCCCGCTTGTATAAGCCTGCAGCGGAAAACGTTGAATGTGGAACCAGTCAAAATACGGCGAGTCCCCATCGTTTTCGAGAATATCATTGAAAGCAAAGAACCCGCGCCCGCAGTGATTGAACACCCCATCCAGCACAACTCGCATCCCCTTCTGGTGGGCAGCGGTCAGAAAGGCTTGAAAATCGCTCATGGTTCCCAGTTTGGGATCGATTTTATAATAATCGACCGTATTGTAGCGGTGCGTCGAAGGCGAGAGGAAGATGGGATTTAGATAGATGGCAGTGACGCCCAGGTCGGTCAGATAGTCCAGCTTTTTCTGGATGCCCGCCAGATCGCCGCCCTGGAAATGGACGATATCAGGTGGAGTGCCCCATGCCTGTTTGTTGGGCGGATCGTTTGATGGGTTGCCGTTTGCAAATCGGTCTGGGAAAATCTGATAAAACACACTGTCAAAGACCCAGGATGGGATGGTCATGAATTCCTCTATGACTACACGAAGTTTGTAAGGTCAAAATATGGCAGCAAGCAGTTTTTCGGGTTGTTTTTCGAACGTGCTGATCGGGATTTCGCGGGCAGTCAGGCTTAGCAAGGTTTCTGTTAAGAACCGATTAACTGGAGTTGGCACTCCCATTCGTTCGCCGTACCTCACGACTGCGCCGTTCAGGTATCCAACTTCCGATCTTTGATTGCCCCCATGCAGGACAATGTGAAAAGATGGCATTTTATTGCCGCGGCCGCTCCCCAGAAAGCGCACCGCCAACGGTTGCCCAATAGCCGCCGGAAAACGCTGCATCAGCAGCGCCAGTAAACGCACTGGCGTACCGGGTAAATCGACCACCCGAAGATTCAACTTTTTCATCACCGTAAGCGCTTCCCGCACCTGGCGCGCTTCCATCTTAAAGAGCCCAGTATGGGCATATATGGCGGCAGGCGGCATATTCAGAATGGCGGACGAAGCATTTGCCAGCAAATTCGTCAGCAGCTTGGACCATTTCATACTGGCGCCAGCGGAATAGAGCCGCGCATGCAGCCCCGCCTGGTTGAACCCGTCCACCAGCCGTTCGCTGACCCCATGACTGCCAGCAATGCCGATGCCGCGCAGCCGTTCAAGCACTGCCGTGCCGGCAGCCGGTTTGCCAATGGCGCTTGTGAGTGTGCCTGGAATTATATTTCCGGCGTCAAGCACATCGCCTAAAATGGTTTCGTTTTCCACCCCGTTTTGCATACATAAAATGGGGGGCAATTGCGCCTTGAATGGCGTTAACTGCTGCGCCAGCGCAGGCGTATCATAAGATTTCACAGCCACCAGTGCAGCATCAAAAGGGCCAGCCGCGAGTGCCTCCGGCAATGTGGTTCGAATCTCCGGTTGCATGAAACGGACGGATTGTTCCCCAATGATCAGGCGTAATCCGCTTGCCGTTATGGCACTGGCCGATTCAGGCCGGTCGAAGAACACAACCTTCTGGCCGCTGTTCAGTAAGCTTGCACCAATATAGGTGCCAATTGCACCAGCGCCAAAAATTAATAGCTTTAAGTCAGCCATGAGGTTGCTTTAGCCAGCTCCCTTGCCATTATTCAGCCAACCGCGGGCGCCGTTCAGGAATACCCCTCCGGGCATGGGTTTCTTTCCCGCCGGCTGCACCTCCCTTAAAACCAACGCGCCCTCGCTTGTCCCCACTACCGGCATGCCGTTCACCTTACCATGCTGTGCGGGTTGCAGTCCTGTCTCGCTCAGGCTATTGGCGCTCAGTACTTTGATTGGCTGCCCCTCCCACTGGAAATAGGCTCCTGGCCAGGGATTGTACGCGCGAACCTTGCATACCAGCGCCCGAGCTGGCTCACTAAAATCCAACAAGCCGTCTTCTTTTTTGATCATTGGCGCGTAAGTGGCCAGGGCGTTATCTTGTGGCGTTGGCTGAATTTCCTCCTCCAGGTAAAGGGGCATTGTCGCCAGCAGCAGTTCAGCCCCGGCAACCGCAAGTCGGTCCGTCAAACTGGCGGTATTGTCTTGTTCAGCAATGTCCACGGCCTGTTGTGAAAGGATGTCACCCGTGTCTATCCCGGCATCCATTTTCATGATGGTTACGCCAGTCTGGTTATCGCCGTGCAGCAGTGCGGCTTGAATGGGCGCCGCCCCGCGCCAGCGCGGCAGCAGCGAGGCATGCACGTTGATGCAGCCGAATTTTGGCAAGTCGAGTACATTTTGGCGCAAAATTTGACCAAAAGCAGCGACAATGATCAAGTCCGGCTGCCAGGCAGTTAGCTGGTCAAAGGCTTCCGGGCGGCGCAACCGCTCAGGCTGCATAACTGAGATGCCAGCTTCTTCTGCTAACACCTTCACCGGCGGAACGGTCAACACCTTGCCGCGGCCGGCTGGTCGATCTGGCTGAGTAACCACCCCGACAAGGTTGGTCTTACCGATCAACGCCTGTAAGATCGTGCGCGCAAATTCGGGAGAACCCATGAAGACCGTCCGCAAATTCACCATCGGCACGATTTTAACACATTCACGCCCGGCGATGCATCCAGGGATATTAAAGACAGAAATATTCATCGAGAAAATTAGTAGTATTTAGCCATGAATTGCTATACAATACGCTTATTGATTCATCCTCTATCCCCAAGGAGATAACCCATGTCAGAATTCCAGACCCCTACTCCCCCAGCCGATGAAGTCACCAGCGATGATCGGCTCTGGGCCCTGTTATCATATTTACTTACCCCTTTGATTCCCATCATCATCCTGTTGATGGAAGCCAAGAAAAACCGCCCCTTCCTGAAAGCGCACTACATGCAAGCGTTGGTGCTAGGCGTCGTTCTGGCTGTTGTAGGCACCATCCTTGCGTTCATCCCGATTGTTGGTTGCATCCTGCCGGTTGTCTGGCTGATCGTTGTCATCCTCTATGCCGTCAAAGCTTACCGCGGCGAATACGTAACCATCCCGGTCATCACCAATTTCGTCAAGAACCAGGGCTGGGCATAAATTTTTGATTTTCGGTAAAAAAGACAATCTCGAGGAGCAATCCTTGAGATTGTTTTATTACCGGCGAATGGCTTTTACTTTAAGCTACAATTGGGTCTGACTATGATATTTGATCCCGCCACCCAAAAAGCTATCGATCTTGAATTAGACCATGCAGAGACCGCCCGCAGGAATGCCAACGAGGGAATGGCGCGAGTGTGCGCCCGGCGGGCGGCTGGTATCGCCATTCGAGCTTTACTCACTGCCGCCGGAGAAGCCATTCCCGACCCCAGCGCTTACGTGCTGCTCACGCGCCTGCAAGCCATGGAATCAACCCCGGCGGAAATTAAAACAATTGCCGGCAACCTGTTGACCAGGGTGAATCCGGATTACACTTTGCCGCCCCAAACAGATCTGATTGCCCAGGCGCGAATGTTGATAGACTGGGCTGCAAAACATACCAAAGGAGAGCATTTTGACTGATCCAACCGCCGCCATCATCATGTACGGAACCACCTGGTGCTTCGACTCACGTCGGGCGCGCCGGGTTTTCGACGAACTCGAAATTCCTTATGAGTGGATCGATATCGACAAAGATTCAGATGCGCGGCAGTATGTCGAAGAAGTCAACCATGGATTCCGGTCAGTCCCCACCATCATCTTCCCAGACGGCAGTATCCTGGTCGAACCGTCCAATGAAGTTTTGCGCGAAAAATTGGCCGAATTAACCCGCGGCTAGCCTGGCTGATCGACCGGCCTACTTTTTGCTTTGCCCGCCAAAAACCCGCCAGATAATTAGTCCAGCTAAAAATCCCAGCCCTAACCACACCATCCAGTCAGACGATTTGATGGGTCGCCCCAGTACGGTTTGATCGGTCCTGGATAAGCGGTGGCTTAAGGCATTAATAAAGTCCGGATCAGGGTCAATTGACCGGAAGAAGCCGTATAAATCTTTTTCAATCCCAGAAATTTGTGACAAGTCTGCCTGCATCATACCCTACCCCCTTCCAAAATCGAATCGGCAACAATTCCAACATTCACGGTACCGGGGTGAGCCGCCGCCGGGTTGGATAATTTTGTACCCATAAGTTCGCCGTATGACAGGATCTTGAATTGCGCATCCCTGCCAACAGACCAATCGGTCAAAACAACAGCTTCAATCCTCAACATTGATCAATCTCCCTGCAGCTTGCTGCTCAAGTCATCCCTAAGCGAAAGCAAGGTGCGGTGGTACAGGCTTTTGATAGCGCCCTCGCTGCGGCCCATAATTCGGGCGATCTCGTCATTGGACATGTGCTCTACGAACTTCAAAATGATCAGCGTCTGGCGCTCTTCCGGTAATTTGCCGATGGCGTCCAGCAGCCCTTGCACCTCTTGATTTTTAACCAGCGCCGTTTCAGGGTGATCACCTTGACGCAGCGTGTGGGAATGATCGTCCAGCGGAACCTCGCGCCTGCGATGGCTATCCCGGTGCCAATTCGCCACCAGGTTATGGGCTATGCGGTACAACCAGGCTGTGAAGGGCAATCCTCGGTCGTGGTAATTGTGAATGTGGTTCATTGCCCGAAAGAACACGCGCTCGGTTAAATCTTCGGCATCGTGTTGGCTGCCTGTGCGGTAGTAAATATAGTTATAGATCCGCTTGACGTAGCGCTGGTAAAGAACGCTGAATGCATTCTTGTCGCCCTGTCCTGCCAGGATGATGGCTTCTTCGTCACTTAATTCATCCAAGATTCTTCCCTGCAGGTCTTTCTACCCCTAATTAACCCGGATAATTCACAAAAGATGCAATCCGCTTGAAGTTACAGGATGGTAGATAAAAAGAATGAGTTCCCGATTCTCATTATAACGGTTAACGATTGAATTGCTATTTCTCGATATTTTTCGATCTGGCATTCCCCAAATTTTCGAGTAAACTTGTGTTCTTAGTTCACATTGCTTACTATTATCCAGCCTGAGGTGGTATGCAAAAAATCGAATTTTCCTGGTCGTCGCCTAAAAATATCCCAATTTATGCCTGTGAATGGCAACCATCACCACCAGCAAAGGGTGTGATCGTGCTGGTACACGGTATTGGTGAACACATCGGGCGTTACGAGCATGTTGCACGAATGTTTACGGACAACCAGTATGTCTTTATTGGATCTGATTTAGCCGGGCATGGTAAATCAGACGGGCAACGCGGTCATGCAGATTCATTTGACGATTTTTACAGCCAGATTACCTGGATGCTGCAAGAATCAGAGAAGCGTTACCCTGGATTGCCAGTATTCCTTTATGGCCATAGCCTGGGCGCCAACCTTGTACTCGGGTACGTGGAGAAGGGTGTTCATACGGTTGCTGGCGCCATCGTCACTTCGCCTGCGCTAGCGATTACCCGGATTCCTCCCATAAAACTTGCTGTTGGCAAACTGATGTATGCGTTATATCCGCGCTTCAGCATGACCAACAGCCTGGATACTTCCGGTTTATCTCGTGATGAAAACGTTGTTGCAGCCTATATCAATGACCCGCTGGTGCATCCCTTGATTTCAGCGCGCCTGGGGCTGGATTTGATCAACAGCAGTCAATGGATTCGCGATCAAGGCTTAAATATTAATATCCCGCTGCTCTTGCTTCACGGGGAATTGGACCGCCTGGTTAAAGTGGCCGGTTCCCGTGAATTTGCCCGCCAGTTGGATGGTAGGGTGAAATATGTCGAAATCCCGGGCGGATACCACGAACTCCATAACGAACCCAACCAGCAAGAGATTTTTAGAATCTGGTTGGACTGGCTGGATGCCATAGTAAAAAACGCAAGCTAGCAATTTCGCTCAGCCTCTCATGGTTATGCCAAATATCACTTGACCCGGATATCCAGGCTGAATACAATATAGATGGAATTGTCGCGCCAATTCTGGTTTTTTGTGCGCCTTAATCCTAACATCCCACAAATTTGAACATCCTAAAGGAGAAAGCTGATGGCTGATTTCCTGACTCGTGGCACGCTTGCTGAGGTCGATCCTGAAGTAAGTGAACTCATCCGCCTGGAAGCAGAACGCCAGTATCGCAAGTTGATTCTGATCCCGAGTGAAAGCACGGCTCCTGTGGCGGTGCGCGAGGCGCTTGGCTCGGTTTTTCAGAACCTCTACGCGGAAGGTTATCCGGATGAAGAAACTCGCCAGATGACCGAAGCTGAAATCCTCGACTACACGGCCCGCCTGACTTATTACCGCCGCTATGCCGACCCGCGCTATTACAAAGGCGTCGAATACGCAGACACGGTTGAATCCCTGGCTCGCCGGCGCTGCGCGGAAGTGTTTGCCACCGAGAAGTTCTCTGCCGATCAGTTCTACGTCAATGTTCAGCCGCTTTCCGGCGCGCCTGCCAATAACGCGGTATATACCGCGCTTGTGAATCCTGGCGAGACGGTCATGGGGATGAATTTACTGCACGGCGGCCACCTGACCCACGGCTCATCCGTCAACCGCTCGGGCAAGCTGTTCAAAGCTGTGCATTACACCGTCAATCCAGAGACCGAGCAAATTGATTACGACCTGGTCGATGCGTTGGCGCTCGAACACAAGCCAAAATTGATCATCGCCGGCTATTCTTCATATCCCTGGGTGCCGGATTGGGCGCGCTTCCGCGCTGCCGCCGACAAAGTCGGCGCGATCTTCCTGGCAGACGTCTCGCATATTGCCGGTTTAATCGCTGCCGGTGCAGTCCCCTCGCCAGTCGGTCATGCTCATGTAATCACCTTCACCACCCATAAAACCCTTCTTGGACCGCGTGGCGCTGTTGCACTGACCACCGATGCAGCCCTCGGTCGAAAGCTCGACCGGGCTGTGTTCCCCGGCGAACAAGGCGGTCCGCACATGCACGCCATTGCGGCTCTGGCTGCCACCCTGAGAATTGCCAAAACCGATTCCTTCAAAAAACTGCAGAACCAGATTATTAAAAATTGCGCCGTGCTCACCAACCGCATGGCGGAACGCGGTCTGCGCATCTCATACGGTGGCACCAACACCCACCTTGGCAATGTGGACTGCAAATCCATCGTCGGTCCAGACGGTACCGCCCTTTCCGGCGATATGGCCGCCCGAATTCTGGATATTGCCGGGATCGTGCTCAATCGCAATACCATTCCCGGCGACAAGACCGCCATGGCCGCCAGCGGCATCCGCTACGGCACCCCCTGGATCACCCAGCGCGGTCTGGGCGAGAAAGAGATGGTGGAGCTGGGCGACATCATTGCGGATGTGCTGCTGGCCACCACGCCTTACTCATTGGAAACGAAAAAAGGCGATGCCATTCGCGCCAAGGTCGATTTTGGCGTACTGGAAGATGCCAAGCTGCGTGTTCGCAAATTGGCCGAAGCTGGCGGTTATGACGGCGACGTAGCCCACAAATCGGGTTACCCGCATTACTTCTTTGTCGACGACAAGCCAACGGCAAAAGGCGGTTGGGCCGCCTATGAACTTTCGGGCCACGGCATTCGCACCTTCATGAGCACCGTTTTCGCCAGCGATGTCGAATTATTGGCCTCCGGGGAAAGCCAGAAAACGCTGCTGCATACCCCCAAAGAGATTATCGAAGGCGTAATCACCTGCCTGGACGCTTACAATTTCCAATTCAGCCTGCCAGCCGGCAAGGCCAGTCTGGCAGCCACCTGGCTGCGGGAAATGTCGGATGGGTATGTTTATTTTGACGCTGATTTATTGCGCCGCACCCCTGGCCCGATTTATGTGGTCGAATCCGGCAAGGCTCCCGTGACCGATGCGGCTGGTTCGGGTGCCGGAGCAGCCAAGCCCTTCACCGTCGGCGCGGCAGCCAAAGCCGGCGCAGCGCTTCCCGATTTCGTCTGGGAAGAGAAAGAAGCAGTACTGCGGCGCACGCCGCTTTACGACACGCATAAAGCACTAGGCGCTAAAATCATCCCGTTTGCCGGTTGGGAAATGCCAGTCTGGTACACCTCGGTGGTTGAAGAACATCTGGCCTGCCGCCAGGCCGCTGGATTGTTCGATGTAGCCCACATGGGCGTATATCAGGCCGAAGGACCGGATGCGGTTGTTTTCCTGGACAGCGTCTGCAGTAACGACATCGCCGCGCTCGAAATCGGCGAATCGTGCTACTCCCATTTCCTGACCCCCGACGCCAATGTGATTGATGACCTGCTGGTATACCGCCGCGGGTTTGAGAAGTACCTGGTGGTGGTCAACGCTTCCAATGACGACAAAGACTGGGCCTGGCTGAATGCGGTTCGCGAAGGCAAAGTCAAGGTTGACAATGAACTTCCAGGTGCCCGTGCATTCGGCCGCAGCGTAGTCCTGCGCAACCTGCGTGATCCGAAAGCAGGAGCAGATATGCGAGTGGACATTGCCTTGCAAGGACCCAAATCACGCGATATCCTGCTCTCGTTAGGCGTGGACACCCTCACCCGGCGCAAGATTATGGCCCTTAAACGCACAGATTTGTGCGAAGCCGTGGTTGGCGGTATCGACCTGGTGGTCTCGCGTACTGGCTACACCGGTGAGAAAATGGCCTTCGAATTATTTGTCCACCCCGCAAAAGCGGTGGAATTATGGAATGCCCTGACGAAAGCCGGCGAACCACTGGGTCTAAAGCCGTGCGGATTGGGTGCGCGGGACTCTTTGCGTACCGAAGCCGGTCTGCCGCTTTACGGCCACGAGATGGGCGGGGATATGAACTTGGGCGTAGCCGAAGCCGGTTTTGGCAGCTTTGTCAAGACCTACAAGCCGTGGTTCATTGGCCGCACCGCCTACCTGGCGCGTGAAGCCGCCCGCACCGCTGAAGTGATCCGCTTCCGCTTCACTGAAAAAGGCGTGCGCATGGCCCACAATGCCGACCCGATCATCGACCGCAAGGGTAAGACTGTCGGCGTAGTCACCAGCTGTGCGATTGACTCCGAAGGCTTCCTGACCGGCCTGGCCTATGTAGACTTGAAGGTCGCTGAGGAGGGCACCCAGTTCTTTATCTTCCAGGGTGCGCCAAAAACGACCGGCAAAGCCCCGGCGGAACTGATAGCCGGTGACCGAATTACACTACCAACAGCGGCAGTTATTATTAGCCGCTTCCCGAAATAATATCGAACATCAGGTGTGCTGGATAGCTCGGCACACCTGATGTTTTTCTCACCGAAATTGGACAACCTGAAAGGTTTTCAAAAAAATGAATACGAATGGAGATAAACATACCGTAATAAAATAGATAAGTACAACTCAAATCAGCATTACCAGCCGGTCTCTCGTCAACCTGTTCTGAAACAGAATTTGAAAAGGAGATGGAAATCATATGCAGACCCCTTGGGACAACCGCTATGCACAGCGTACCCAAAGAATGAAAGCATCGGCAATTCGTGAATTGCTAAAAATCACGGAAAATCCAGAAATTATTTCATTTGCTGGCGGCCTGCCAGCACCGGAGGTCTTCCCCACCGAAGAAATTCGCGAAGCCTGCAATCGGGTTCTGAAGGACCAATCTGCGCTGGCATTGCAATATGGAGCCACGGAAGGGTATCTTCCTTTACGGGAGATGATTGCCCGTCATGCCAGCCGTTCCGGAGTGCAGATTCGCCCCAATAATATTCTCATCACCTCTGGCTCCCAGCAGGCGCTGGACCTGATTGGCAAAATATTCATCAACCATGGCGACCGGTTGTTGGTCGAATCTCCAACATACCTGGGAGCGCTGCAGGCCTGGAACCAATACGGTGCTGAATATGTCACCGTACGTACGGATGATGACGGTATGGTGTCTGAAGATATCGAACAAGCGCTACGCACCGGCCCCAAATTTATCTACGTTCTGCCCAATTTTCAGAATCCAATGGGCGTTACCATGTCGATGGAACGCCGCGTCAAGCTGGTCGAAATGGCCGACCGTTACGGTGTCCCACTGGTGGAAGATGACCCCTACGGGCAATTACGCTTCGAAGGCGAAAATCTGCCGGGTGTGAATGTGTTGGATGCCCAATTGCACGTTCAAAATGGTAGATATACCGGCAATGTTATCTACTTTAGTACCTTCTCGAAGATTCTTTCACCGGGTCTGCGGCTGGCATGGATGATCGCCCCTGACGAGGTCATTTCGAAACTTGCGCTTGCCAAACAGGGCACCGACCTGCATACCGCCACCTTCAATCAGGTGGTCGCTTATGAAGTCAGCCGGCATGGGTTCCTGGATAACCATGTGAAACACATCTGCGAGGTTTATAGTGAACGGCGTAACGTGATGTTGGATTCACTGGCAGAGTATATGCCGGAAGGCGTCACCTGGACGCATCCCCACGGCGGGTTGTTCCTCTGGGTGCGCGTACCGGAATCTTGTGATACCACTAAAATGTTCCCGGCGGCGATACGCAATAAAGTTGCCTACGTACCTGGTGAAAGTTTTCACCCCAATGGCGGCGGCACAAACACCATGCGGTTGAATTTCTCGTATTGCAAACCGGCAACGATCGTCGAAGGCATTTCCAGATTAGGCAATATGCTCAAAGAAGAGCTTTGCCAATAATCAGTTAGCATTTTAGCATTTTCGCTATAAAAACGGGACAGCCAAAATCCGCTGTCCCGTTAACCATCCATCACCTATTTCTTAGTGATTGTTTGTGTGGTCCCATAACTTAAACTCTTTCAAGCTCGAATCGCCTAAAAATTCGCGCAGGATAGAATTGTCCGGGATTAAATGGGCGTCGATGGGCATGAACCATTCTAAAAAGGCCAGCAATCGTTTAGCTTCGATAAATTCATTGGTGCCAAACGGCACCTGGCGCAGCAAAGGTTCCACCCGCTCGCGCAGTGCGGAAAGCTCGTAGACCAATGCAGAGTTGAATACTTCATCAGCATTTTCTTGAAACGGAAAAATATGGCGTTTTTCACCGCGCCGCACCGATTCCCAGCGTCCGATCGTATCCAACGCCGAATACCCGCGTTCGCGCTGGTCGCGCACGATGCGCCGCAACAGCCGGGTGTCGGTGGTGGAGATCCGGTTGTGGCGGTCCAAATTAAGCTGGGTCAGGCAGGATACATACAGTCGGAAGGTGGTTTTTTGTGGAACATTCGGCAGCAGCCCCGGGTTCAACCCGTGAATCCCTTCCAGCAGAATAAGCTGGTCTTTGCCTAATTTGACCACTTCGCCCGGGCTGCTCTTGCCCGTTTTAAAGTCATAACGCGGCAGTTGCACTTCTCCCCCGGCGATGAGCGCGAGCAAATCGCGCTCCAACCGCTCGATGTCCAACGCCAGCAAGGTTTCGTAATCGAGCTGACCATCCTCATCGCGGGGCGTCCTCTCGCGGTCAACGAAGTAATTGTCCAGCTCAAGCGGAAACGGGGAACACCCTTGCGCCAGCAATTGAACCGAGAGACGTTTTGAAAAGGTGGTTTTCCCGGACGAGGATGGTCCGGCAATTAATACAATGCGCGTCGCGTTCGAACGATCGGCAACCTGGCGAGCGATATCGGCAATTTTTTGTTCGTGCAGCGCCTCCGATACCAGAATGATTTCACGAATGCGTCCGCCGCTGATGGCGTCATTCAATGCGCCCACGTTCTCGATCCCCAGCCGCGACAGCCAATTACCGTATTGCCGGAAAGTGCGCAGCAACTTAGGGTAATCCGGCATGGGCAGCAAATTACCAGGCATATGCCGGCGCGGGTAGATAATGACGAAGCCGTCGCCCAGCAGCTTAAGACCAAAACGTTTCAAGTAGCCTGTGCTGGGGACCATATATCCGTGCAGGTAATCCTGGTGGTCGCCCAGGGAGTAGAGCACCAGTGTGTCCTTCTGGCGGTATTTTAATAACTGGACTTTATCGGCATAACCTTTTTGGGTGAATACTTCGATGGCTTCTGAGATGGGGACAATTCGCCGCTCGAAGGGCTGGTCTGCCTCGACCATGCTGAGCATTTTGTTGGCAAGTTGATCCAATAATTCCTGAGTGAGCGGATTGAATCCGGTAACGGTGCAGTAATAACCCCCGGATGAAACGGAATGGTCAATAGCCATAGAAGCCAGCGGAAATAAATCTTCGAAAGCCGCTTCGAGCAGAAAGGTGATGGACCGGCGGTATATTCGCGCGCCGTCGGCGCTGCTCATATCGATCGGCTTTACTTTCGCATCCATGGTGATTTTGTAGGTCAGTTCCCGCAACTCGCCATTGATGATTGCTCCAACCACCTGGGGCTCACTCCAGTCAGGCAGCAGCCGTAAAAAATCGCCCACCGGGGTATTGCGCGGCCCGCTAAACACCCGGCCATCAGGCAGGATAATTTCTACTGTATCGCGCAGTCGAGTTTCCTGAATACTTGTTAGGATGTCAGTCATATTTCCTCTTGCTGGTTAATTCTCAGGCAATTAGTTAACCAGGCGCCAGTTTCATGGTTTGCCCTGCAATAATAAACCCAAAAAGTAAAACGCAAACAAGGTTCAAGGTTCGGAGCCTCGTTTGTTTCATCCATTCTGAATTGTTGTAAGTATAATGGAAATGTCCTTTGATATTTTATAGATTGGAAAGCGGCTTAATGGATCCCAATTACCTCGACCTCGATCCTCAGGAACGTATCAATAAAATACTTGCCTTATTTTCAGTTCTTATTGGTACTGCCAGCATTTGCGCAGGGTTGATCCCGATTTTTGGTGCGGTGAGTTCTATCGCTGGGATTGTAGCCGGCATATTTGGCCGAAAATCTGAGAGCCGGAAGCTGGCAACCGTCGGGATCGTTATTTCCGCATTCAGCTTGATGTTATCGATCGTGTATGCCTTCTTCGTTTACATCAGCATGTAATCAAGATTACTGGATTTTTAAGAATCCAGTGCTCCAAACAGCATTCGCTCCAATAGTGTCCGCTGAAAAATCGCAAAAATAACGATCACTGGGATGGACATGATTACCACCAGCGATCCTAAAATGCTCCAGGGTTGGGCATTTCCTGATTGCACCATGGCATAAATCGCCATGGACAGGGTGACGGTTTGTGCTTTATCTACAAAGAGCCAGCCGATTGCGAATTCAGAATACGCCATAAGAAATGAAATTAAGGCTGCGATGGCAATCGATGGCAACGCCAGGGGCAAGGTCACATACCGAAAAGTTGACAAATACCCTGCTCCATCCAAAAACGCGGCTTCTTCCAACTCCCGCGGCACAGATTGGAAGGCTGCCCGCATATTCCAAATACAAAACGGAATCGCAAAAACTGCGTAAACAATCGTCAGACCTAACAAGCTCGTTCTTATTTGCAAAATGCTCAAAACGATATACAGCGGGGTGGCAAATGCAATCGGCGGGATGACTGCCGTCAATAACAGGATGAATAGCCCAGGTTTGCGACCTGGAAAATGGAACCGTGCGAATGCGTAAGCCAGGCTGGCGCCCAACACAAGGGCTAGCAGGGCCGCTCCCAGGGAAACCACCAAACTATTCTTGAGCAGAGTCGCAAAATGGACAGACTGATAGGGACGGTCTAAAACCGAAAATAAAGGCCCAAGCGAAAATACCTTGGGGAAAAATCTGAATTCGGTCGGCCGGCTGAGCAAAGATCCATCAAATGCCAGTCGGAGCATGCCCCAGATGGGCAATATGACATATATGCCAACGATTATGAGAAATAGCTGGCTGAGAATTTGGCGGACCCATAAATATTTACGCATAGGTTACCCCCTGGTCGGCTTTACTCCACCGATTGAACAAAATCACAAAGCCAATCAAGATCACCACAGTGATAATATTGATCACGGCCGATACGGCAAATTGACCATTGATGAAAAAGCCACTGGGATTGAAAAAGTTATAAGACAGAGTTGCAAGCGTACCCGTTCCGATCTGAAACGCTTGAAAAAGATAAAACTGATTGAATGCAAAAATCCCTCTTATGATAATGGCCGGAATCAATAATGGATACAACAGGGGCCAGGTAATGTATTTAAATGTTTGCAGCGCGTTTGCGCCATCGATCTGGGCTGCGTCAAACGATTCCTTTGGCATCATTTTCAAACCTGCTGTTGCCGCGAGCATCATGAACGGGAACCCATACCAAACGCCAGAAATCAATAAAATGGCAAGCCACATACTGGGGCTGTTTTCCCATCCAAGCAAAAATGAGAATGGCATTCCTCCGCCATATTTCTGGGCAGCCAGGCTCAACCAGCCAATTTCAGGAGCGAAAATATTCACCCACATTAATGCTCCGATCATTTCTGGAATGGCCCACGGCAGGATAAATAAAGATTGCCAGGCCCGTTTCAATTTCACGCCCCGCTGCCAGAGGATCAGGGCCGTAATCAGCCCCAGCAAGGTTTGTAACGCAACAGATAGAACCGTCCACAGTATGTTAATAAACAGTACCATTTGCTCAGAAAGGTAATCGAAAACGGGCTTAAAGTTCGATAACCCAAGGTAATGAACCTCCTTGGATCGATAAGGAAAATTTTGCGCCGCTACCTCTATTTGGCCGGTAATTCCACCCCATACTTCCCGCCAGATCCCGCCGTTCAAGCCATCTTTGATCGAGACGCTGTTGAAATCTGTCAATGAGACCGCCAGCTGGTAAAACAGCGGAACCAGGGTAAAAATGGCAAAAGAAATTAACCCTGGGATAAGCCAGGGTAGGGCCTGTCTGAATTCAGACTTTTGGCGTGCGACTTTCGTATTTTTACGTCCTTTTATTCGAAGAATCCAATTGCGGATGGGAGCAATCAGGATTGTGTTAATCCCTTCCGAAGCAGAAAGACAAAGGGGAGCACTGAGTGTGACCAGGTATTGCGGCCATTTTGTTGGCCAGATTAACAGAAAGAATAATGCGATGATCAACCAAAGCGCGTAAACTCTGTGTTTTTGCCAGGTGGTAACCAACCCCAAGGCAGCAAGGATGGCAATAATGGGATCGATCGAAAAATAAAAAGCGTCTGCCTGCCACATGAGCGGGGAGGTACTCAACCATACGAATTGTTGCCAGATTGGGAATTGGGCATTTTCAACTTCGCTTGCCCCTTGAGCGTAAGCCGAATGATAAAGGATGGATTCATTTAATCTACCGACCGGGTCCGGCCATAAGTATGGATTTAGTAAAAAGAAAATGGCCGCACCCAAAAGTCCCCAAAACAGAATGTTCCGAAAAGTCCTTTTCCATCCCCCTGCTTTCGCTGCATCGATCCACCAGTCGACCAGGATGGCAATTCCAACGATACCGTACAGGTACTTGGAAGCCGCAGTGATGCCCAAGAATATCGCCGACGTCACCAGCCAGCCACTGATCCGGGTTTGCTGCTTCTTCTTCCACAGAACATAAGAAAAAACGCAGAGCAGGCTGGCGAAAGCTGGAATCGCTTCGAGCATGATTTGCGACACATATTTAATCGTCCAGGCATGGACGGCAAGCAAAAGCCCGGCTAAAGGATTTACCAATGCCAATAAGCCAGCTGTGATGATGCCAAAGATAGCGTTGGTCACCCTATCGGTGCGGAGCAGATCTCTGGCTAAATATTGATTCGGTCCGGCACTCGTCGGATGGTCCGGTGTTAGCGGTTTTTCTGGATCGCTGAGCAGGCTGATCCCCAAAACGATTTTGGCGAAAGAGGGATGCTCAGGACGATAATTGGTTTCCAGAAAACCCGACAGTTTGCCGCTGCGGATAATGGCTGTGTACTGCTGGGCTGCCCGCAGGTAATCATCCTCGTCATAATCTATGTTTAAAGTGGTGACTGCCTTCCAGCGAGTTGCTCCGGCAACACCCATGACCAAAATCACCACAAACAGAAAACCAAAAATCCGTAATTTTTTCATTCCCTGCCTGCTGTATTTGCGATTAATATCGTAGAAGAGGAAAAAGTTGGTTACTTCACGATTTCAAATATATAGCCAGTGTACGGAGTCAATTGTTCCAGTGGCCGGTATTCTTTAAACCCACCATCCTGAATGGTCAGTGTTGAGGCTGCACTGTTCGACAGAATGTCCGTGGCGGTGTAAGCTGAATCCTCTAGGGCGGTGCTCGATGCGCTGATTGTATAATCAGCGACACTCTTTTTCATCAGATTAACAACCACCAATAATGTTGCTGAGCCTTCCTGACGGATGAATGCGTAGACCCCTGAATTCGAGGAATCAACGGGGATATAATCTCCGACCGATAAAGCAGGCTGCGACTCGCGAATGGCAATCAGTTTTTGATAGGTTTTTAAGAGTGAATCTGAAACGTTTTGCTGACTTTGAACATTTACTTCTACGTAGCTGGGATCAAGCTCCTCCCAGGGTACGGCACTGGAGAAACCCCCAGATTCTTCAGAAGACCATTGCATCGGTCTGCGAATGTTCTCGTCCGGTTTGCGTCCCAACATCCCTATTTCTTCGCCGTAATAGATAAAGGGCGTACCTGGCGATGTCAGAAGGATGAACGCTGCATTTTTGGCTTTATCAACGTTCCCACCCAGGACGCTCATGACGCGATCCTGGTCGTGATTCGTCAAAAATGTGCCGAAATCCCAACTGGGCATATCTTTTTGGGTAAATGTGACTGCACTCTTGATGCCAGAAACCGCTTCCCCATTGACGCTATTCATCACCCCGCTGGCCATCTCGAAATTAAATATTTGATCGAACTGATCGCCGGTGTATGTCGACACAATTCGTGCGTCGCTGCTCGCGACTTCTCCAACAGTGTACGCGAGTGGATTTACGCCTTTATAGAAAGTATAGAAATTCTTGAACCAGGCATGCGTGGCAGGAGAATTGAGAGCAACGGATCCCTCTTCGATCAAGTGTTTAGCTCCATCTACTCGAAAGCCATCCACCCCGATCGTTTCCATCCAGAATTTGACCACCTTTTTCATTTGGGCGGTAACATCCGGATTTAAATAATTAAGATCCGGCATACAGTCGCAAAAATAGCCGTAATAAAACATCGGCTTCGTTCCTCCCATAAGCGGACGCCATCCATTCCCCAGGTCGGTCGTCGACCAAACATACCAATCGTGGTAACTCGAGGTTTCACCTTGCAAAGCGTCTCTAAAGAAAGGATGGTTGCTCGAAGTGTGGTTTAGGACTAAATCAAGGATGACCTTGATCCCGCGGCTGTGGGCTTCAGCCAGAAACCGCTTGAAATCATCCATCGTACCGTACTCAGGATTAACTGCATAATAGTTTATAACGTCGTAGCCGTGATAGCTCGGGGAAGGATGAATGGGCATCAACCAGATCGCTGTGATCCCTAAATCGGTTTGGGTGTCTGGATAGCCGTCATTCAGGTAATCAAGTTTCTGGGTGATCCCATTAAAATCACCCATTCCATCCCCATCGCTGTCGGAAAAACTCCTTACAAAAATTTCATAAAATACGGCCGTCTTCCACCATGGAGCACTTTCCTGGGTCGGCGTTTCTACTGAAATAGGCGTAGGTTGAGCTGTTGGGCTAACCTTTGGCGCTGCGCACCCAGAGAATAGCATTCCAAGAACCAGTAAGGGTATGAATTTTTTCATGCACCTTGCTCCAAAAAAGGTCTGTCTCAAAAGAGTAAATTTTTCATTTATTCCACCCCATACAAGTGGCGGGCTTCCACGCCCGCCCGCTTTTGGGACAGCCCCTTTTATTCTAGCCTTTTACACCGCCAGCCGTAAGACCGCTCACGATTTGCTTCTGCAAGATCATATACACTATGGCAACAGGTAACGCGACGATGATGGCCATGGCTGCGAAGCGGTTCCATGGAATCGAGCTGGCGTACTGGCCGGTCATATTGTAAAGTGTCATGGCCAGGGTATAATCCTGCGGTTTAGTCAGGAACAACCAGGGAAGGACGAACTCCTGCCAGTAACCGATAAAACCCAGGAAGAACGTTACCGCCAACTGCGGCAGCGCCAGAGGTAAAACAATCTGGAAAAACACCTGGTTTGTATCAGCACCGTCAATGGCAGCCGCCTCCTCAAGCTCTTTAGGAATGGTATCCAGGTAGCCCTTAAGATTCCAAACCGCAAAAGGCAATGCGGTGGATATCATAGCGATTCCGACACCAAGCAAGGAATCGCGCAAATTGAAAATAACCTTTCCTACCTCGCCGACTGTGCAAGAAGTGAATGGATATAATGCAGTCACCCCACCCGGGCAATTCACCAGGCGGAAGCTATTAAACAACAGGAACAAAGGGGTTGAAAGTCCAACCGCAGGCATTAAAAGTGGAACGAAGATCATGATCATCAACACCTGGCGGAGCTTAAACCTGAAACGTGAAAACGCGTAGGCTGCTGATACTGCAATTAAAAGCGACACGGCTCCTACCGTTATGGAAAGCAGACCACTGTTCTTTAATAATGTGAGGAAATCCACTGGATTGGCAGTAGGCCGAGTCAGCACCTGCTGAAATGCGACAAATGAAATTTCTTTGGGAAATAGTTCAAGACTACTAGGTCGGGTCCCTGAAGGACTCAGCGAAAGGGTAATGATATACATGATCGGGAACATGACTTCAGCAGTGATCAACAAACATAGCAACTGAATGAGCAGTTGCCGATAAAGAGGAAGTCGATCACCACTTCCTTTACTTCCCGACGTGTCCATGTTTAGAAATCGGACGAACCAGTGTTTCTTTTTGACATTCTGGGTTAGAGTGGTCATTTTATGACTCCGCATAACTTTCTGTCGCTCGGGTCAAACGATTAGTGAACAAGAAAATGCCGACTACAACGAAGAAGATGATCACTGAAAATGCGCCGGCAGCCCCGAATAAGCGGAGGTTTCTGACCAAGTCGTAGGCAAAAGTTACCAAAATTTCAGTCATTCTGGAGGGTCCACCGCCTGTCATAAAGTACACAAAATTGAACAGATTGAAAGAGAGGGTGAACCCATACATTGCAGCCGGAATCATTGCAGGCTTTAGCAAAGGCACGGTAACATGCCAAAATTGATATGACTTGGAAGCGCCATCGATTTCTGCGGCTTCGTATAATTCCCTTGGAATGGACTGCAAAGCGCCAGTGGCCACCAGTACCATGAACGGCCACCCTAACCAAAAGTTCGCGATCATCATGGCATAATATGCCAGTGGTAAACCCCCTGTTGGTAGCAACCATGAGATGGGTGGCAAATATTCGGCTAACCAGCGAAGATGAACAACATTTGTACTTCCAAACAACTGGCCGATCCAGGTTAACGCCTGGTTCATCGCACCATATTGCTCATCAAAAATATTTCGCCAAACCGTACCGACTACAATGGGAGGAATGACAACTGGTAGAACATAAATTGCTCGGTAAATTTTCTTAAACCAGATGCCCTTGGTATTCATTAATGTAGCAATTAGAACACCGGCTGGTACATGCAATATCACGTTGGTGATGGCCCACCAAAAATTGTAGACAAGAACCCTTAGAAATTCAAAATTTTGAACTGGCAGTCCTCCAAAAATAATATCCTTATAATTTTGAAGACCGATGAATTTAAGTTTGGGGGAATTCAGACCGAGGAGTAAATCCTTTGTCTGGAAATCGGTAAACGAAATAATAACCTGGTAAATCAGTGGGTAGAATGTGATGACCCCTAGCACCACAAAAGCAGGAAGAAGATAGAGGTATGGTATAAAGGCCCGTCGAAAATCAGTTTTACGCTTCGCTGAAACGCTTATTGTCGCCATGGGTTCCTCGCTAAAAATACCGATTTTGGTCAAAGCAAACAGGTCATCCCTGTCTGCTTTGACCATTCTTAGTTTTGGAATTGAAACTGACTTACATCGCCTTGGCCAATATTACTTGTTGGCGTTGGCGGTGTTGGTCGTCACCCAATCGAGGGCTGGGGTTTTGCCTTCGAAGACATCTGCATCACCGCAGAAGTTGGACCAGTAGCGGCCTAATTCAGGGACCTGCGGGCGAATATAGGCACCCGAATTGAACGCATCCACCAGACCCTGGATTAATGGATCGGTGATCTCAACGTCGGTGCGCACAGGAACATGCCCAGCTTCGTTCATCATGAACGTCTGTGAGTTAACATTGCTCAAATACAGAGCAACTTTAATGGCTGCTTCCTGAACCTGGCTGTTGGGGTTGATGTAGAAGCCGTCAACTCCCAGGAACGGGGTGGCAGCGCCAACAGGACCAGCCGGCAGAGCGGTTACGGCCAACTTGTCACCGAGGGCATTCCGATAGTCGCCCATCGCCCAGTTACCATTGGTGATGGCAGCCATCTTACCTTCGATAAACGGCGCCAAACCTTCTGAGTCATTCTTGGGCCAACCATTGGCTTTGGAAATGTCATAGAGGCTCTTGAGATAGTTCATAGCGTCTACAACACCGGTACCCTGGTCAGCAACAACTTTCCAGCTATCATCGAAGATTTTGCCGCCAAATGCGCCAAAGAAGCCGAAATCGTGGTAGCAGCCGTAGCTGAGGGAAACGGGCGTGCCGTCCTGCATGAGTTTGAGGAGTTCATCGGTGGTCGCAGGGGGGGTCGGGAGCAAATCGGTGTTGTACCAGAAAGCGACTGCCTTCATGGATTCAGGAACGCCATAGATTTTGCCATCAACCGTCATTCCATCGATACCAAGCTGATTTACGCCATCGAGTTTACCGGCGAGCAAATCAGTGATGTCAGCGACCAACTCAGCGCGAGCGTCGTCGCCAAGGCTGTCGTTCGGGGCAATGAACATGTCAGGCCCGGAACCGGCGGCAACGTCGGTGCGGTATTTGTTGTAGATATCGTTGAAGGGGACTTGAAGAACATTGATCTTCACATCCGGCATATCAACCGCAGCCTGCTCCAGCAGTTTGGTTAAGGTAATTTCTTCGGCCGAGCCGGTGCCATAAGCGTGCCAGAAGGTTACTTCGACTGGCTCTGCTACGGGTTCTGCCGTCGGCTCTGCGGGAACAGCGGTGGGTTCCGCCGGAGCAGCGGTCGGTTCGACCACGGGGGCGGGGGTAGCAGTTGCAGCCGGCTGGCAGGCAGCCAGGGCAAATGCGGCGATCAGCAGAATGCTGATCAAGGGCAAATATTTTTTGGTCATCTCAATCCTCCTGATTGATTTGTTTTACACATTTTCCCATTTTTATGGGATTTTTTTGATGAAATTTAAAGTGTTCACGGGTTTATGGTACGGGGTAACCACCTCCTTCCAATTTTCAAACTTGTGCAATTTGATGCAAACTCATCGATAAGGCTTGGACGACAGCGCCCATTGCGCTGGAACGCCTGCCAAGAATTGCCGCTGAAATGCGTACGGCCTGCCATGAAACTTTAAGGCTGCGCTGTTTCACTGTCTGACGGATGGGGTCGAGCAGCAGGTCACCCAATTGCGCAACACCGCCTCCAATTACGACTATGTCAGGATTGATCAGGTTCACCAGGCTGGCAATGGCCGTCCCTAAATGATACCCCGAATCGATCACCAATTGCTGGCAAAAGAGGTCGCCGCGGCGGGCAGCGGCGATGACATCTTTGGCAATAATCGAATTCGCAGGCCAGATCTCTGCCAAACTTGTCCGCCGGCCTTTGCTGATTCCCTCGCGAGCGCGCAATGCAAGGGAGCGCCCGCCAGCCAGGGCTTCCAGGCAGCCGTGATTCCCGCAGGTGCAAATAGGGCCGTCTTCAACCAGCGTGATATGCCCGATTTCTCCGGCAGAGCCAGTGGTGCCGCGGTAGATTTGTCCGTCCAGCAGCAACCCGGCGCCGACACCGGTGCCGACTTTAATGTATGCCAGGTTCTTTTCCCCGCGCCCCGCCCCAAATGCCCATTCGCCCAGGGCGCCAAATTCGGCATCATTTCCCAGGGAGACCGGGCAGCCCAGGCGTTCCTCCAGCCAATCGCGGATCGGAAAATTATCCCAACCCGGCATGATCGGTGGCGCGCCCACCTTGCCGGCATCGCTCACTACCGGGCCAGGGACGTCGACAGCTGCGGCTAATATTTCGCTCAATCCTGTTCCGGTATTCGGCAGCCAGGTATTAATCACCTGCACTACCTGGGGCAGACATATTTCCGGGCCTTGAGTAATATCCAGCGGGGCATTGACTTCGTTCAGCACCTGCGCCAGACCGTTTGCAAGCACGACGGTGACGTGCGTCGAACCAATATCGATGCCGAGTACCCGACCAAAATCCGGGTTAATTTCAAGATTAATGGGTTTCCGCCCACCGCTGTGTTGCCCGTTTGCCTCACGCACCAACCGGGCTTCGATCAAATCACCGACAATGGAGGTGACTGCAGCGCGCGTTAACCCTATCTGGCGTGACAATTCAATCCTTGAAATCCCCCCCGGTGCGAACCGGATTAAATCCAAAGCGGCATGTTTGTTAAGGTTCTTAACACTAGCCTTTGGAATTTGCCAAACAGTGGTTGCCATCACCTATCCTTACACAGAATAGTATGGCTTATTATAACTGGAACCTAAACAATGTCAAGTGAATTAACATATTTGAATTGGGCTCCTCATACCAATATGGCAATCATCTTTTAGCGATCAAGTCAAAGTTTTGTTGTTTAGACATTATAATTCATTTGGCAAGGGATTTACATTATAATTGCCCCTATGGCAAATTCCGCTTGGCGTTTAATCATCTCTCCGTCTTCGACAGGCGCCTGGAATATGTCTCTTGACGAAGCCATCATGGAAGCCGCGACTGCCGGCAACCAACTCCCTACCTTGCGCTTGTACGCCTGGGAACCAGCCTGCCTCTCGCTTGGTCATGCCCAGCCCGTGGCTGACGTTGACCTCCCTGCGCTCGAACAACGCGGTTGGCAGTTGGTGCGCCGTCCGACCGGCGGCAGAGCGATCCTGCACACCGACGAACTGACCTATTCGGTATGCGCCCACCAGGAAAATCCGCTGATGACCGGGGGTATTCTTGAAAGCTACCGCCGGATCTCATTAGCGCTGACCAGGGGGTTGGAGAAGCTGCAGATCAATGCCAATGCCGACCATCAGTACGGATTGCCCGAGGGATCCAGGCTGAACGCCGCGGTGTGCTTCGAGGTGCCGTCGAACTATGAAATCACGGCCAACGGCAAGAAATTGATCGGGTCAGCCCAGGCGCGCCGCAGCCTTGGCGTGCTGCAACACGGATCGCTCCCCTTATTTGGCGACTTGACGCGCATCACCGAGGTACTCAAATTTGAGGCTCCGGGCGAACGAACTGCTGCTGCCCGCCGCCTGCTCGACCATGCTACGACCGTGAAATCGATTCTGGGGGTTGCTCCCACCTGGGAAAATGCCGCCGAAAGCCTGAAACAGGCTTTTCAGGAACAAATCCAGGTTGAACTGGTCGAGAACCCGCCCAGCCAGGCTGAAATCGAACGAGCACATTACCTCGAGATCGAAAAATACGCTAATCCAGCCTGGACCTATCGGATTTAGCTGCTGATCAGGCTATTCATGCACGAATATGACTTCCTGAAACCCCAGTTGACGCAGCAGCCGGTATAAATAGCTTTCCGCATTCTTCTGG
>MGMG01000089.1 GCA_001796355.1 Chloroflexi bacterium GWB2_54_36
ATCAGCATTCAGGGTATTTATCAGGGCGAGCCGTTCACATGCAGCGGCAATCCCTGCAATCTGCCGTTAAAGCCGACCGGGTCCGAGGGTGCGGCAATTGAATTCTGGGCCGAATCCAGTTTTGGCGACTCAAGCCAGCACTATGAGGGCCTGATCCGCGTGCTGCCGCGCGGCGACTTTATGTCACCAGAAGGCGCATCCAGCGACCCACCGCTTTATTACATCGACGTGATCACTGACCAGTGGCGCGGCGGCCCGCAGGCTTCCTGTTCTGACACCTGGCAATCTTTCCCTGAAACCGGCGGACCGGAACCCTGGCTGACGACCCCGCTGAATGCCTCTGATCTGTACACCGAAGTTTCGCTGTACTACCTGGCGGCCATGTTAATCACCAATGACCAGGTGGATGCCGGCAACTGCCCGAACGGCGGGCTGGACGACCCACTTTCAGCCAATCCATGCGGTCTGGCGACTGCACGGGATGAGGTGATTGCCTGGCAAAACCAGTTCGACGAACAAATTCTGACAGTTGGACGCGAAACCGGCATCCCGGCGCAGTTGCTAAAAAACGTGTTCAGCCGCGAAAGCCAGTTTTGGCCGGGTATGTATATCAACTACAAAGAAGCTGGCCTGGGGCAGTTGACCGACCAGGGCGCGGAGACAGTGCTGCTGTGGAACCCGGACTTTTTCGAGCAGTTCTGCCCGCTGGTGCTGCACCAGTCGCGCTGCGACCTGGGCTTTGGTAACTTGATCGTGAGCGAACAGGCCATGCTGCAAGGCGCGCTGGTCAACAAGGTCAACGCCTCTTGCGTGGACTGCCCGGCAGGCATCGATTTGACCCAGGCTGAGTTCAGCGTGCGTGTGTTTGCGGAGACCATGGCAGCCAATTGTGAACAGACGAGCCGCATTATCAACAATACCACCGGTCTGCTGCCAGGCCAGGCTGCCAGCTACGCTGACCTGTGGCGCTTCACGCTGGTCAATTACAACGCCGGGGCTGGCTGCCTGACCACGGCCATTAAACGTACCTACCTGGCAAACCTGCCGCTTACCTGGGATAATGTCTCCGACAGGCTGGAAGTTGCCTGCCAGGGCGCGCTGGATTATGTAAACGATATAAGTAAGGTAAACAGCGGAGTGCAGCCAACGCCCACCTCGTGGGTGGTCTTCGGGACAGGACAGGCGCCGACCGGACCTATCGCGACTTTGCTGGCGACCCCACAGCCTACCCGCACCCCAACAATGTCCACCGGTCCGACCGCAACACCCCTGCCCGGTTACCCGGGCTACCCGGGTGATTTGCCGACCATCACACCCGGTGGCGCCCCCACCACCTATCCTTAATCGACTGGCGAGGCCGGTCTTCTTCATCGCTTCAACCATCGGAGGCGCACATGCGCTATTCACTGTTAACCTACCTGGAATGTTCCCGCTGCCATCATCATTGGGATAGCGGACAATTGCAGAACGTTTGCCCGGACTGCCAGTCGCCACTGCTGGCGCGCTACGACCTGCCGGCAGCCCGCACTGAACTGCAGCGCGAAAACTTCGCTGCCCGTCCGCGCGGAATGAACCGCTGGCATGAACTGCTGCCCGTTCAGACGCCCGAAAATGTTATCACACTGGGCGAAGGCGACACCCCGCTGCTTAACTTGCCACACTTGGGCGTGGCATTCGGACTCAGCCGCCTGATGCTCAAGGATGAATCGCTCAATCCCACCGGCACCTTCAAGGCGCGCGGGCAGGCGGCTGCCATTTCCCGTGCAAAAGAGTTAGGCGCCCAACAGGTGATCATCCCGACTGCCGGTAACGCCGGCGGCGCCATGGCAGCCTATGCCAGCCGGGCTGGACTGGTCGCGCGAGTCTACATGCCAGCCGACACGCCGCGTTCCAACATTGAAGAATGCCGGGCGGTTGGCGCCGAGGTGGTTCTTGTGGAAGGTTTGATCAGTGATGCGGCTCGCGCGGTCAGCGAGGTGGTGCGCCAGGGCGGCTGGTTCGATGTGTCCACCTTCAAAGAACCGTACCGGCTGGAAGGCAAGAAGGTGATGGGCTACGAGCTTGCTGAGGCTTTTGCCTGGGAGCTGCCGGATGTGATTATTTACCCGGCAGGCGGCGGGATGGGGTTGGTAGCCATCTGGAAAGCCTTCGCCGAGTTGGAAGAATTGGGCTGGCTTAACGGCCCAAACAGACCGCGCATGGTGGCGGTGCAGGCCGCTGGCTGCGCGCCGGTGGTGCGCGCCTTCGAAGCCGGCGAGATGACCAATACCTTCTGGGAAAATGCCGTGACGATAGCCTCTGGACTGCGTGTGCCCAAAAGCTACGGCGACCGGTTGATGATGGAGACGCTGTACCAGTCGCACGGCACAGCCGTGGCCGTCAGCGACGAGCAGATTCGGGCAGCGCAGACTCAGTTGGGGCAGAGTGAGGGCATTTTTGCCGCTCCGGAAGGCGCTGCAATGGTTGCGGCCTTGCCAGTTCTGCTTGAGAGAGGTTGGCTGAAAGACGATGAGCGGGTGGTGCTATTGAATACCGGGACAGGGTTGAAGTATTTGCCGTAAGGTATTATCACCACGGAGCAAAAACCCTCACCACGGAGCCACGGAGAAAACCCCTATGTAGGGGGCGGGTTCCACCCCGTCCCGCCAGGTGTTGAAATCACACACGGTTTGGGAATGGGTAAGCGTCCCGAAATCGACCTTCTGAACGGCACGTCCTACAAGGCGTACGACACAGCGAAGTCTTTCCTAACGTGACGCGTGGCAAACCCTTCCCAGGTATAATTTCCACTAGTCTAGCGACCACAGGGAGGAAATATGTCTACCATCAATCTCATCGTCCAAACGCTGCACAACCTGACCCGCTGGGGTATCGTTATTCTGGGTCTGGTTGCCATCATTCGCGCATTCGCAGGCTGGTTCGGTAAGAAGGAATACACGCCAGCCGATAACCGGGCAGGCATGCTTTATACGATTGCATTCGATATTCAGTTTTTGCTGGGCATCGTACTCTATTTCAGCAAAGGCTGGTTCGGGGTGCTGACCGCTGACTTCAACGCGTCCATGAGCTCGGTTGGAACGCGCTTTTTTACCATCGATCACTTGCTGACGATGGTGGGAGCATTGACCCTCGCGCACGTCGGGCGCGCGCTTTCACGCAAAGCCGCCGACGCCGCTCGAAAGCATCGCAGCGTCGCCATCTGGTATGGGCTGTCTTTTGCGCTTATGCTGGCAGCCGTTCCCTGGCCGTTTACGGCATTCGCGCGGCCCTGGCTACGCCTGTTTGGCATTTCGTTCTAAAAGGCTGCCTTACTCATTCACCAACGCTGAACCAGCGTCCACAAAAGTTCCGTTGCGCAGATCCAGCAGTGCTTGTTGGATTTCTTCGCGGGTATTCATGACGAACGGGCCGTATGGCATGATCGGCTCGTGGAAGGGCGCACCTGCCATCAGCATAAAGCGCATCCCGTCCGGCCCAGCCTGTGCGGTGAGTTCGTCTCCGTCGGTCAGCACCAGCATGCGCAGCGCCGAGGCCGCGTCCCCACCCAATGTACCGCTGCCTTCGAAGAGGTAAACCAGCGCGGTGTGACCGGCTGGAATGGGCTGGGTGAAGGTTGCTCCCGCTTGCAGCTGGACGTCCATATAAACCGGGTCAGCCGCAATTTCTGTTACCGGGCCGTGGACGCCGTGCACTTCGCCAGCCACCACCCGCACTTTGACGCCGTCCTGTTCGACCGCCGGGATCTGGGCAGCGTTGACTTCCTGATAGCGTGGCTGTCTCATTTTTTGCACGGCAGGCAGATTAACCCACAATTGGAAACCGTAAATAACCCCGTCCGGGCCGCGGCGTGGCATTTCCTCATGCAAAATGCCGCGCCCCGAGGTCATCCACTGCACATCGCCGGGACCGATGATGCCGGTATTGCCCAGGCTGTCGCGGTGGCGGACGTTGCCCTCCAGCATGTAGGTCACAGTCTCGATGCCGCGATGCGGATGGGTCGGAAAACCCTGAATCGGCCCCTCGACCGGGTCATTGAAGGCGAAATGGTCGAACAGCAGAAACGGATCGTACAGGTTGGATACCCGCGGAGAGATGGAGCGGCGCAGTTTGACGTCCGCGCCTTCGATGACCATTTGCGGGTCGATGGATGCTAAAACTGAACGAGGTGTACTCATATACCCTCCGAAATTGATTGGTTATGGCACGATTCTAACAACAAACAGGTTGAATTACGAATTGAAAACCAGCCAGCATGTTTCGCAGAAAAAATAATGGAGCTTACTTCGTAAATAAGCCGGCATAATCATCGCGGATGAAAATCAATCCAAAAGTATCTCGATAAACCAGATGGTAACCATTCACCGATTCTAAATCGGCATCCCGATAAAACTGCTGGTTGCGTTTAAAAGTATCCACGTCAATCCCAACTGCATTGGGATTCAGGTAATCACGAATCCGTTGCTCCAT
The DNA here is from genome assembly GCA_001796355.1 of Chloroflexi bacterium GWB2_54_36. Classification (GTDB taxonomy): domain Bacteria; phylum Chloroflexota; class Anaerolineae; order Anaerolineales; family Anaerolineaceae; genus Bellilinea. The sequence goes on from MGMG01000089.1 coordinate 4,468, forward strand.
CAACAGCAGCACATCAAAATTGTTCTCAGAGATATAGCCATACTCTAAAAGGTCATAGGTTGAAACCGTTGACCAGTCAGCCGTTTCCGGCACATACATTCGAGCGTCATAATACACTTTGATGGTTTGCCCTTGCAAAGGTTCAAGCGCTGCCAGCGCCTGGTCATAAAATTGAATCGAAGGCTCGTCATCGGCGCGATGATACCGCGCCAGAATATTCTGCACATCAGTTTGGTAAAACAATACCATCTGAATAAAAACCAGCAACAGTGCGCCAAATTGCAGGATCTTTTCCCACCTGAAGGGCCGAAAATCTTTCAGCTTTTCTGGCATTAAGACGGCAACGGTTGAGATCAAGGCTAGGGCTGCAGGCAACCAATACTGAAATTTGAAGTGTGTAATATAAAACACGAGGATCGATACCGGCAGAAACCAGGCCAGGATTAAGGCAAACAGCAGTTTTTTATCGCTGCGCCACACTCCCCACAGAGTAGTGGCCGTGGCGATCAGTAAGAATATCGCGCCCCCATAATTTTGGCGCACCAAGGGCCATGAAGCGCTCAAACCTTTTTCGTATACAATGCCGTAGCCGTTAAATAATAAATCAGTCTGCTTATGAAAAATATTGATATACGCCGTTTGCCCCCAGGGAGAAAGCAAAAACGGATTTGCCATGATGTACGAGACGCCCATTACAAGCAGAAATGCCAGTGCCATGCCAGCAGCGCGTCTTAAACTTGATCTCCGGGTGATCAGACTGAGCAGCAGCGCCAGGCCAACTGCCAGAAAAAAAATAGGCTCCGATGGTTTTCGCCGCTGTGAGAACTCCGCACAACACCGCGGCAAACAGGAAATTCTTCCCTAAACGCAGATCATCGCGTTGCAGGAAAAACAATATCAGCGCGGCTAACAACACGACCATGCCATCGGGATGCCACCAAAAATTGTTGTGAACCACGGCTGGTATGCTTATGAGCAGGATGAACAGCACAAAGGAACGATATGTCTTGAACCGATCCTGCAAATAAACCAACAACAGGATGCCGGCCAGCATCAGCAAAACGCTGCTACCCTGGCGCAGCATAAGCATCACAGTTGGGGTGTCATTTAACTTTCCAAGCCATTTTAAAGGGAGCAACAAGATCGCAGAATAAGCAAAATGCGGGAAGCCGTAATAGTAATATTCGTAAAAAACAAAATGCCTTAGCGCCTGCTCTACAGTATCAACCGGGGCGATCATTCGCAGCAGATACGGCATAGGCACGGCTTCATCAGGTTCGAACACCTGAACCATTTGGATATTTGCGGATGCACGCGAATTTGGCAGCGAGAAAATAATGAGTACAAGGATTGAAAGGGCAAGGAGGAGGAAAAAGTTGCGCTTCTGTGTTGCTGACATGGGCTGATTATAGCATTGGCAGCCGGGCAGTTTTTCCTTATTCGCCGCGAAAAGATTTTTATTACCCCTTTCGCAAAGAGCGAGGCAGGATCCGAATTCGCTTCCAGCCAAAATTCAGGTAAAAATCTCTATCGTGTTGTTGAATTCCGGAGTAATATCTTCTATAATAACAGTGAAAATTTATTATATTTATCCACTTTGGGGTTGGAAAATTACTAATTCATGCGCGGCTGGAATATTCCGGCAGCGCACTTTAATTTCTCCGCCTGGTATTGCTGCCGCGCTCCCCATTGCTGCCTCCACTAACCACTGAGCGAACTTCCCAATAGGCGGGAATTAATCCTCAGGATGGAATGGGCTTGGAGGTGGGCAATGATCAAAAGGACTTTATTTCTATCGTTAATCGCAGCTATGCTAGCCGCGCCAATGCTCTCTACCAGGGTGGCAGTTGCAGAACCGGTCGGGGAATTTTATGCGTCGCCGGGGTCGGTCATGCCCGGCGCAGAAGTAGTATTTTCAGGCTTTGGTTTCACTCCCAATTCTTCTGTTGAGTTGTACCTGCAAACGCTGCCGAGCCAGTACCTGGGCATGTTGGCAACTGACTCCGCCGGGCAATTCTCGGGGGCGCTGTCTCTGCCAGTAGTGGCGGCGGGTAACTATCAGGTCATGGTCTCGCCAGATGATGTCTTTGCCAGCATCACCGTGCTGCCTGCGATGACGCTCGACCTGCTGCCTAACAGCGGTACCCCGGGGACCATCGTCAATTTTGCCGTTAACAACCTCGCAGCGGGTCAGCTACGATTGGACTATGCCGGCATCCCCATCTACGGACCGGTTGATGTTTCAGCAGGCATCTTTGAAGGTGATTTTCTGGTTCCGGCTGACCGGCCGGACAGTTTCCCGCAAGACGTCCCGGTAATAGCCTTCAACACGATCGGTAATCAAACCATTGGCAGCGCTATTACTTATTTTGTGGCTGAATCCCAGGATTGGCCAATTTTTAGTTCTCCACCATACAGCATTCTAATCACAGAGGTTCCCCCCAGCCCCGTTGCTCCCGGGTATCCATTTACGTTTCAAGGGACTATTTCTCCGCCGCCACAGGGCCCGCTCAATTTATACGAATTGAAGCTTCTGTGGAAGTCCGCCAGCGGGCAGATCGTTCCCATTACCGATGGTACGCCGCAGCTGCTATCGGACGGCTCATTCACCATTACCGGTCATGCGCCTTCACTCCTGGGCGGTGACCCGCTTCTCCCAGGCTTTGAAACCGGCGGAAGTGTTGGTGTGGTTTTCATCGATAAAAACAACGGGGGGAACTCCACGGCCGGGTTTGCCCCCTGGATAAATCCACCTTACCCGGTATTTAAGGTTAAAGTAGTCGACGAAAACGGCAGCCCGATCCAAGGTGCAATTGTGGATGTGCGGGCTTTTTATGCAAGTCTTAAAACAATTAGCGGTGAAACAAGCGGTGAGAAAGTGATGCAAAACCAGCTCAACAACCTGGAAATGCACCCCAACCAGATAATCAATTATCTCAACCTTTATACCCCCAGCCAGTCGGATCCGTTTTCATGTGAATTGACTAATACTTATGGCCGTACTGATGAAAACGGCATTTTCGAAGTCAAAATTGACCCGGAAATGTTAGCGCTGTTGGGCTCTAAAACATATATTAAGAATGGAAACCAATCTGGCTACATGGAATACCCGCTGGACATTGATTTCCCCCTGTATGTCAATGCCACCTTCCAGGGCTTTGGCAATAAAGGTCTTCCTGAACCCTATACCTTGTCGATCCATTTTAGCGGTACGACCCATTGGTTTTATGATGCCGCGAAAAATATCAAATTGGATACCGACCCGCTGATCGTGAGCCTAAAATCGCTGCCGGCGGGTACAAAGATAACCGTACCCATCGTGCCAAAGGTCAAAGATCCATCCACCATCCATGATGCAGCGGTTGTTTTGGGAGGTTTTAAGAATTACCTCGGACTTAATATCCCGATGACAGCCTTCGGCAATCTGTACAGTTTCCCGCTCTCGCAATTCCCGGATGCCTGGTTTACCTACAGCGGAAATATCGACATCGAGTTCGAATACGATCCTGCTCTTTTTGGTCCCCTGGATGAAGACAACATAACATTTACCCTGGAAGGCCACACTTATCCATTTTATTTTTATTATAAGAAATCAGACGGACAACAAGGCTGTGAGATTATCAAATACCGGGCCACAATCCCGCAGGCCCACCGGTTGTCACCCGGCAACCATACGGGGTTAATTGAAATCCGCGATAATGCGACTGTCCCTAATATAACCAAACATTATATTCAACTGAATTACATCTCACCTCCAACCTGGATTCTCGATGCCAAATACAAAGCACGTGAAATAAATCTATTTGGCACCTCGATTGTCATGCACGGCTATCAATTTCCAGCCGGCGCGCCCAATTCGACTTCAAATTTAGACACCGACGTACCAAAAATTGGCCCGCTGGCAAACAATGTAAGCTTCCAGGATGATGTAGAGCAGACTTTATACCCAGACCATACCAGCGGCATAACCTACGCTGGCCGGTCGGATTCGACGGTGGTTGATGAAGATGTCGTGCCCCCCAAATATTACAACAGCAGTGTCGCCGGTGGCAATGAAATCAACATTCCTGAAGAAACCGTAATCGTGCTCGACACTGGAAAAATCCCGATTTACCGCCACGTAATCGGCTTATATCCGATCGCCGGGGCCACCCTCGGGGCCGATATGTGGATCGACGCCACTTTGACCACCAGCGGTTTAATTAAATTTCTACCGGGCGGTGGAACGTCGACCAACATGCTGGTCTTCCCCAAGGCCACAATCGGCGTGGACGCGTTTTTGGACGCCAGCGTCCTTTTTGGCCTTATCAGCGCGAGCGCTCATGCATTACCCAATATTGGGCTTGGAATGCCGGCATCCTTTGTAGATGGAACTTTATCGGACTCTAAAAGGTGCTTTTTGTATAAGCTAACTCTCTCATGGACGGCGAAAACCGGGATATGTCCGTTATGCCTTTCCTATTCAGACAGCGAGGAGCTATTTAACGGTTCAAATCCCAGCCCGTGCACGGTTCCATCCACAGCCAGCGCTTCTCTGACTGAGAATAATGTCACAGCCACCACAGCTCAACCCCCAACCTCCTCGCCATCCATTGCCGTCGACGGGTTTGGTCACACCTTGCTGGTCTGGTCAGACGCGAACAACAACATTCAATCCCGGTTGATGTCCGGCGGGCAAACCGTGAGCGATTATGCAGTGAGTTCCACCATGGGCGGCATTGACCCGCAGGTGGCCTTCTATGCACCCAACAAGGCGGTGGCCGTCTGGACAGAAAGCAGCCTTGGATCATCCCAGAACGCCACGCTGGAGCAAGCGCTCCAGGCGCAGCATTTGAAATATGCCCTTTGGAACGGCAGCGGTTGGGGCGCACCGCAGAACCTGACCCTACCCGCGGTCAGTAATGGCGAGGGAAAAGTTGTCCTGGCCGGCTGCCTGAGCACCACCACGGGTTGCCCGGCTGGCGGCGCAGTGACCGCTGTGTGGGTACGGGATATGGGTACAACCTACAGTGAACGTAACTTCCGACTGTTTTACGCCGCATTCAACGTCGGAGTCTGGGGTTCCGCTACCGCAGTGGACCCCGCCAGCACTGGAACGGACGCCGAGGCTGCAATCGTTTACTCGCCAAACGGTATTGCTCAGGCAGTCTGGACGCGTGATGCCGACCGTAGTCTGAGCACAGTGACTGACCGGCTGATCTACCACCGGCAGCTGGCAAGTGAGAGTCCGGTGACTGCCTTAACCGGTCTGCCTGCCAGCGCGGTTGAACCTTCGCTGGCGGTCAACGCTGCGGGTGAGATGATCCTGGCCTTTACTGTCGCCACCGACCCAACAGCATTCATGGGTAACCAGCGCCAGTTGCATGCCGCCAAACAGACCTGCGGCGGGGGCGGCTGTACCTGGGCCTACAGCGCTCTGGTTGACTCGAACAACCGCCCGGTGCATGCCGAAAGCCCGGCGCTGACGCTGAATTCCAACGGGCAAACCCAGATCACCTACCGCGCGCTGGGCTTTGGTGAGGGTTATTCCGGTGGCCCAACGGTTCTACCGGGTGATCCGTTGGGCACGGTCATTGGCACTGGTGAACTTGCGCAGGCTTTTGTCAGCTTTTCGAGTAATCTGGTAACAACCATCACCCCCAGCTATCAAACGACAGGCGGCAACACGATCTGGCAGCCAACTGCTGTGTACGACCCGCTGTTTAATCAGACGTACGCGGTCGGCTCGCTTGGCAGCGGTCCCGTCTTGTCGCAGCATGCGCTAAGCGCCCTGGAAGCGATGGGCTATTCGGTCGATGGGTTGACAGAGGTGCCCTCGACCCTGGCTTTCTCAGTTTCCAGCGCAGTCCCCGACTTTTCGGTGTCCGATGTGATGCTGAGCACGCCTT